>CAZXKI010000063.1:0-4432 GCA_964641145.1 uncultured Candidatus Saccharibacteria bacterium
ACTCTCGGGGTAAAAAGGTCAAATGCAGGGCCAAAAAGGAGCCCCGGCCGAAAGTTGGCCGGGGCTGCGGGGTATCGCCGTCACTCTTTCTAGGCACCCAGGGCCGCAACTTCAGGCGGAAGCGGAAGTGTCTCCCTCTCAGCCTGCAGAGCGGTCTCGGGGGTGCAACAGTCAGCTCCAGGAGCACAGCATGCCGCACTAGACGAGGTGAGATCTGGGCGATGGTCGTCACCAAAGCGCTCAATGGTGCCGGCCCCACTGTAGATTTCGAGCGGCACTTGAGACGGATCAAGTACCCAAGTCTTGTCGGCAACTGAATAGCAGCACTCAGCACCCTTCTGTTCCGTCCCGGGAAAACCTGCCGCAGCGAGCCTCTCAACCATTGGCCCAACTTCCTCAGGCTTACCTTTGAAACCAATATGGTCGATACCCGCGTCACCCTGCGACACCGCGAGCGTCATGCAGATGTTCGACGGCTCCCACTTGGCATAGTCGCTTTTTTCGACGGACGGCGGTCCAAGCAAGGCAGTATAGAACGCCACCGAAGCCTCGATACTGTTGGTCCGGACATGAATATGCACGCGCATCGCACTCCCCTTTCTGTTGGCACTTTCCAGCGCAACTGTATCACACCTGCGTGATATAGTGGGCTCGTGCAATTTCCTCTAGACCTCGTCATACATGGAGTAATAATTCCTTCGCATTTCATTTTTGACACTCTTGCGATCGCCCTCGCGGTGCGCTACTACACCGTCTTGCGAACTAAAGAGGGAGACCTGCTCGCCAATCAGTCGCGGCTGACAGTTATGCTTGGCGCAACAGTGGGCGCACTGCTCGGAGCGCATCTTCTTGCTATGTGGCAGGCGCTTCATACGCCGCTTTTTGCAGAGCTTGGAGTACTGTATGTGCTCTTTGGTGGTAAAACAATTGTAGGCGCGCTCGCCGGAGGCATTGTAGGGGTTGAGGTCGCTAAAAAATTAGCAGGCGAACATCGGTCATCAGGGGACCTGCTTACATTTCCTCTTATCTACGGGATCATGATTGGCCGCATCGGCTGCCTGCTTACAGGTATTGCAGACGACACGGCAGGGCTTCCTTCCTCCTTACCATGGGCGTTTGATCAGGGTGACGGCATAACGCGCCACCCCACGGCGGCATATGAAATACTATTTCTAGGACTGCTTTGGGCCATACTTGGCAACTTTCGAAAAAAAGTGCGGCTCCCCGAGGGAGTGCTGTTCCGATTATTTATCTTCTCCTATTTTTCATTTCGAATACTAATTGACTTTCTTAAGCCAGGTGACGTTGTCGCCCTTGGTCTCACGGCAATCCAAATCACAGCCCTTATCTTTGCTGCATGGTATGCTTTTGACATAGTTCGTCTGATACGAAAAAAGTATGGATAATATCCCCACACCTCAAACACCCGAAGTTGTCCCCTCCCCCTCTGAACAACCTCCTACCTTATGGCGCATCATTCGTGAACAGCTCATACTTTTAGTGTGCGTCATAGTGGGAACGTTATTTTTGAATAGCCTAAATATATTTACTCCCCTCACCTCCTTAGTGTTGTTCTTCCCTTTCATTCAAGCGTTTTCTCTTGTTGGTATTGGCATTGTTAAATTTTTTAAACACAAAAGAGAGGAGGGTTTGACCTTTATTAATGCCGGGCTTGTGTTTGTTATTCTTGGCCCTGCCACGTGTTTTGCAACTGGCTTGCTCACCCTAGGATTCTTTAGCGGCTGGTAAGAAACAGACCCACTTCTGCTATACTCGCCAAAGACGTTCCGCTCACCCAACGGTAACCACAGAGGAGAAGTGCGATGAACATCGCTCTGCAGAGCACCCCACAAACAAAGGGGCGCAAACTCAAAGACACCACTACCCGATGCACCACCTGCTTTAAGGAGTGCCCTGGCGAAGTATGGCTTGCCCACATTGCCGACAAGCCGAATATCGTTTCTATGCTCCACAAATGCCCTGAGCATGGCAACCAGGCAACCCTTATAAGCAGCGACGCGCGGTTCTATTGGCTCGCACAAGGAGACCGGCAGACCTACGCCGCCGAGGGCGCTGGAGTCGGCACCTTAGGCGGAAACGCCCGCAAGGCAGGCGGTTTCTACGACCAGCTCGCAAGCTGCATTACGCTCATTGAAGTGGTTGACTCCTGCAACCTGCCCTGCCCCACCTGCTTTTCTGCCTCGCCTATCGGTAAGCACGAGCATGTGAAGGCGCGCCCGCTCGATGATCTGAAGCAACGTATCGAGATGGTACTGCGCCGCAAGGGTGGCATCGAGATGCTCCAGCTCTCGGGCGGCGAGCCAACTCTCCACCCTGAGCTGATTGAGCTTCTTGCATGGGCTGGCGCAAAACCGGAGATCGAGTATATCTTCCTCAACACCAACGGCGTACGCTTCGCGTCCGACCAGCGGTTTGTCGAGGAGTTTGCATCGCGCTTCCCGCGCCGCAAAGTGATGCTCTATCTCCAGTTCGACGGCGTACAGGAAGCCGGCCAGCGAGAACTGCGCGGCATGGACCTTCGTCGCATGCGGGAAAAGGTTCTGACCGTATGCGACACGATCGGACTGCCGGTTCTGCTGGTCATGACTACGACGCCGGCCAACCTGCCATATGCATATGAGACCGTGGAATTTGGCCTCGCGCACCGCAATGTCCGCGCGGTGAACTTTCAGCCAGCCTTCGTAAGCGGCCGCACTCCGGCATCGTGGTCGAAGCAAAACGACCGACCGGTTACTACCGCAGACATTCTCACTACGCTGATCAAGAACTCGAATGGGTTTCTTTCGGCAGAAGACTTCACTCCCCTGCCGTGCGGCGACCCTAACTGCCAGACGATCGGCTGCATCTTGCGCCAAGAAGGAAAGCCTCGCGTATCTATGCGTCATTTCATCGACGCGGCAAACATGCAGGACTTCTTGCACGACAAGCTCCACTACGACCTTGCCGCGCTTGCCAAGTGCGGGTGCGACAACAACCAACTTGCCGAGCTCCTTAAGCACTATGCGCTTACCGAGGCAGACGCGTTCTTCATTGCGGTCAAACCGTTTATGGATGCGCGGACGTGGGACAAAGACCGGACCGACCGGTGCTGCACACACGTCATTACCCCTTCGGGCAGACTCGAGTCCTTCTGCCGCTACTATTCGGGATTCCCCGACATCAGCGTGCAGTAACGAAAACCAACAAACAGAAAGGCCGCGGAGCGATCCGCGGCCTTTTAGTATTAAATGTATGGCAAAAAGGTCGAGGCAAGTCTCTACTTGTAACAAAAACTCCTTGGGATTAGGGTATGAGAGGAAGAAGGAGCGAAGAAACAGCCATGGTTGACGTAAGCAAGTATGCACCCCACATCCAAGAAGGCATCACTCAGCTCGATCTAGCGAGCGATGCGCTTGCCCGAGCCAAAGAAGGAGCAAAGTGGCTCGATCGATCCCCACACGACCTAGGAGGAAGCTGGCGACTGAACATGATCTCTATCCACAACGGCATCGTATCTTCACATGTCCGTATGTGCCGGAACGACGAGAACCCTCTTGCCTTGGCCTTCCGTCACAGTGGGTGGACAGCGCCTGACGGCCGAGCAACGTGGGCATCGGTCGCCGACAAGATCGGATGGACTCTAGGTAACCAACACGAACCCAAGCAACTCGGGTTCCTGGAAAAGACGCATATTGCCCCCAACAGCGTCTTCATCAGCGGAGATATCGACTGCGAGTTCCTCGACGAGGCCTGGGCGACCATTCTCCAGAACTGGGAGTGGTGGCCTCAGATGACCCCCGCTCGTAGACAGTACGCGTAAAGCTTTAGCTCTGTCGAATATGAAAAGCGCCCCGGGTTTCCCCGGGGCGTTCTCTTTTATTACTGCGTTGCGTTGCGCTTGCCGACCTTGCGGCGAGACACGATGAGATAGTTTGAATACTTTTTCGGAGTGCGGGTCTTCTGACCTTTGCCGGTCGGCTTGCCCCACTTGCTCTTGGCACGGCGCAAACCGCGGCCCTGCCTGCCTTCACCGCCGCTGTGCGGGTGGTCTACTGGGTTCATAGCAGTACCGCGGACTGTTGGGCGGATACCCAGCCAACGGCTGCGGCCTGCCTTACCTATATTCATGAGTTTGTTTTCTGGGTTTGACACCTCACCGATCGTTGCCCAGCAAGTTTCAAGCACCTTGCGCACCTCGCTCGACGGCATCTTAAGGTCTACATACCCGCCGTCGCGAGCAACAACCTCAATATGCGTACCAGCTGCGCGGCCAAGCTTGCCGCCCTGTCCTGGCTTAATTTCTACGTTGTATACAAAGGCGCCGATCGGCATAGCCTTAAGGGGAAGACGGTTGCCCGGAGTTGCCGGGGCGTTTTCATCGGTCAAAATCTTAGTACCTGCAGTTACCGACTGGGGCAAGAGGGCGTAGCGG
>CAZXKI010000064.1:0-4377 GCA_964641145.1 uncultured Candidatus Saccharibacteria bacterium
TTGAGATTGAAGGTGACGTTGCGCGTACAAAACCACCCCCTGACCCTGTCTCATCAGTAAGAATTCCCGCCAACTCTGCAGAAGTATCTATAAGACCGTTATGAGTGAGCGTGACATCGGCCACAATGGTGTTGAGTTCTGAATACGTGTCTATATTTGCAGCGCTAATAACAGCCGAACCCGATTCGGTGATTGCGCCAGTAAATGCAGCTACTCCGTCTGAACCGATTTCGAGCTGCTGTGTCACCGTACCCGCAGAGTTTGCTGTATAGAAAAGTATACGGCCCGGTACGATACCGGTACTAATTGTCCCTTCGGTATCAAACGTAATTCTAGAGCTTTCAATAAATGAAGCGCCATCGTAACCGTACCCGCGGAGAAACAGCGTGTCATCTCCTGTGGTTATTACGGTCGGCGATGCCGTAGAACCGCGAGATTTTCGACCGACAACCTGCGAGGGTGACGTATCTGCCGACGAGCGTTGTAGGTACTGCGCAATCCCGCTCGCGTCGTATTGGAAGGTGCCTGATGTGTTACCAGCAAGTAAGTCTCCCGCTGCAAGAGCGGCTATTGCCGTAGTGCCTCCATCAGACTCGATACCTGCGGTGCCCGTAAGTGCGCCAGAGAAGTTGGCAGTTGCAGCCGTAAGTGTGCCTGTAAGCGTCGGACCGGCAGAAAGCACGAAGCCGTTCGTGCCGCAGGTGCCCGTAAAGTCGCCAGCACCAAGTATTGTTGAAAGTTCTGAACACGTATCAATAAGGCCATTGTGTGTGAGCGTCACATCCGCGGTAATGGCATTGAGTTCCGCATACGTATCAATGTCGCCAGACTCAATAATATTGAGCCCTCCCACTGCTGTTTCGAGTTCTGACTCTGTATCAATGTCAGCAGTAACGCTTGAGAGCATGCCATAGAGGCCGTTGGTGTAGGCAGAAACATCTGCCTCAAGGCCGCCAGCCTCGTGTAAGAGGTCTCCGGTTGAAGAGGTAAAAGCGGTTAAGGCTACCGGGTCGGTAGTCCCATCGCCGACGATAATGGCACCGTTACCGAGCACAGCCATTGCAGTGACTGCCCCAGTGCCTGAGCCAAGGAGTACGCCGCCGTCAGTAAGTGAACTTGCACCAGTACCGCCGTCGGCAACTGCCAGATCATTCGTGAGCGTTAAAGAACTGGCGGACAACGCGCCCGTTACTGCAAGCGCGCCGGCCATATCAACGTTGCCAGAGGA
Organism: uncultured Candidatus Saccharibacteria bacterium; assembly: GCA_964641145.1. Classification (GTDB taxonomy): domain Bacteria; phylum Patescibacteriota; class Minisyncoccia; order Phycocordibacterales; family SBAW01; genus GWA1-54-10. The sequence continues at coordinate 1,229 of CAZXKI010000064.1, forward strand.
GTCAATCGACATGTCTATATTGGATATGCCGCCAGTTCGGAAGTTAAGTGAACCCGAGGCATCAGTAGCGTCAATGTAGTTGAGACCACTTCGAGAAAAAGCTATCTGGTTAGCAAAAGCAGGAATAGTGATAGTGGGCCCTGTCCCAAATGTAGCTCCGCCGTATACATCCAACTTCGACCCGGGAGTTGAGGTGCCAATACCAACATTACCTGTCGATCCGCCACTGCTTGCATGTAACAGAATATCCCCCGTCGTTCCACTCGCGCCATCTATGTAAAGGTCATTTGTGCCGTTAGTGGTGAGCTTGCGAATGCCCGTATATGAAATACCTACGCCCTGCGTAAGGTTGTTTGCACGAAATTCTCCAATATTGGTAGCGAGTGTATTGTCTGCACTTACTACCGCAAAACGACCCACCGGCGATGTTGTACCGATACCGACATTGCCAGTGGTCGAAACAGACAATGCATTGGTGCCGGCACTGGTACGAATATTAAACGAATCATTGTCTGTACCACGAACGGTAAGACGGTACTGTGTAGCGTCATTTTGCAGCACCAAAGCAGAGATGCTGTCAGCGCCGCTTACTGAAGAAAGTGTCAAAAGGTCACCGCTGCCATCTACGTGCAGTTCTGTTGCTGGTGTCGTCGTCCCGATGCCGACCAACCCATTGGTGTCGATAAGAAAACGCGTGGTGCTGGCTATACCGAGTGTTGTCCCGCCAGACGTTTCTGCTATTGAAAAGTTTCCTCCCGTATTAAGGAGTGAATAGTGGGCAAGACCGTCCCCTCTCATTTTAATTTCGTTGTCGCCCAAAAGAATGCTTCTCCCTGCGCCTTGCGAGCCAACCACGTGTAGTGTTGCCGAAGGGCTTGCAGTGCCAATACCCACATTACCACCATCGCCCTCAAGCGTGAGGTTGCCGGTGAGGTTGCGAATACTTGTGGAGTCGAGATAGAGCGAACTATTCCCCACCTTAAGAGCCCCGAGTACTTCCGCATTGCCAGAAAAAGTTGAGGTGCCAGTTCCCTGTACTGCCAAGTTCCCCGTCGTTGTCGCACCGCCTCTAACTGTAAGACCAGTAGCCTGGGTGCCACCGCCGATGGTTGATGAGGCATATGCCGTAAGTACGACGTTGAACTGGGTGAGTGTTGAAGTAGCGTTACCCGCGAGTGGAAATGGATAGGCGCCGGTGAGACCGCTTGGCGTTACGTAGTCAGTTCCTGCCACAGCCGCCGAGACGACACCTGCAGTTGCTTTGAGGAGGCCGGATAGTGAGCCGACGGTGAGGTTGGCAGTGGTTACCGTACCAGTTGCAGTAATGTTGGCGACACCGAGGTTGCCGGAGATACCGGCATTACCCTGTACAGAGAGTGTTGTATATGGAGTAGTGGTGCCAATACCGACGTTGCCGGAACTTGAGACAATACGCATTCGCAAATCGTTGTTGGTATAAAAGTCGAGAGAAGCGGCTGCGGTAACCCCGTCAACAGCCGCCACGAATGGCCGGTTGCCGCTTGTCGCACCGAGCGCAAGGTTGGCATCTATAGAAGTAGTATCTCCTGCACGGAATGTTGCCGCGACATTTCCTTTTGCTCCCAAAGTGGAGTTTCCTGAGACTACTAACTTTTCCGTTGGACTTGCAGTACCAATACCTATTTTCCCTGCAAAGTAAGCGTTGCCAGTGGTCGTGGCGCCACCAAAGATTGTAAGGCCGCCCGCCTGTGCCCCGCTGCCAATGGTTGATGACGCGAGTGAGTAGATGCCGTTCGTGAAGCCGATCAAAGTTGATGTGGCGTTTGCAGCAGAGCCGAACGCAGACGTTGGGGTAAACGGGAAAGCACCCGTAATTTGTGATGGCGTTGCGTAGTCAGTACCAGCAATCGCTACAGAAACAAGGCCAGTGGCAGAGGTTTTGAGGAGACCGTTGATAGCGCTGGAGATAACGAGGTTAGTAGTGCTTGCTGTAGTTGCCGTAATAGCGGTGGTAGAAGCGAATGGGAAGACGCTTGCGGTAAGGGTGGAGGTGGCGGTGAAATATTGAGCAGTTACCGGGCCGCTGATCACCGCAGAGCCGGCGACGCCGAGTGTAGTGCCCGGAGAAGTGGTGCCGATGCCGACGTTGCCACCCGTAAGCAACGTCATCCATTTTGTACCTCCGTCTGTTGTTGAGAAATCAAGACCTCCTGCAGATATCGAGTTTATCCTGCCTCCTGACGCACTCTCTTGAGTCAAAATGATGTAGCTGTTTCCACCTGTTCTTGAGACATCAACGCCGCCAAAAGTACCTCCGATCTTTAATTTAGTGTTTGCATCTGGCGCCGTTCCGATTCCTACATTAGACACAAAGTAGCCAGTTCCTCCAACATACGCATTGCCAGTTGTGGTTGCGCCGCCGCGGACTGTAAGACCTGTTGTCTGTGTACCCCCACCAATAGTTGAGGAGGCATATGCGGTAAGGCCGCCGTTGAACTGTGTGAGTGATGAGGTGGCGTTACCAGTGAGTGGGAATGGGTAAGCGCTCGTGAGAGCTGACGGAGTGACGTAGTCCGTGCCGGCTACAGCGGCAGTGACCTGACCACCTGTCGTGGTTTTGAGCAAGTTCCCTGTTGCAATACCAGAGATCCAGAGGTTTGTTGAAGATGCAGTGGTGAACTGGCTGGTAATGCCGGAAATGGCGGTGGTAGAAGCAAATGGGAAGTTAGAAGCAGTGGTAGAGGTGGCGATGAAGTAGCCGGCGCGAGCGATGTTGCCGAGGGATGAGTCGCCTTCCACTGACAGTTTGTACGTTGGGGTCGAAGAACCGATGCCGACATTCCCTGCAGCATCGATACGTACACGCTCACGATTAACGCCACCAGAGTCTGCGGTCAAGAAAGTAAGAGTTCCTCCCGTGCTGAAGTAGCCTGTGAGTGACGTAACACCCGTGTTATCTGATGAAAGACTGCCAAGACCTGTGTTGTTTGATGACTGCGTTCTAATAGTTCCATTTACTTGCAGAGAGACGAGAGGGTTTACTGTTCCTACCCCCACATTCCCTGCAAAGTATGCATTCCCCGTCGTCGTCGCACCACCGTTAATCGTGAGGCCCGTTGTCTGTGTACCCCCACCAATAGTTGAGGAGGCATATGCGGTAAGGCCGCCGT
>CAZXKI010000065.1:0-4338 GCA_964641145.1 uncultured Candidatus Saccharibacteria bacterium
AGGCCTGCTGCCAGGGGTTCTCGCTCGGCCGCGTAGCAAGTCTGCTGAGAAACTGCCCCCCTTCGAAGCGATATTCGAACCCTTTATACTCTACACATTCGGGCATGTGAGTCACCTCCTGCTAAACCCGTAGGGTGACTATACTCGAGAAGACTCTATTTTGCCACAGCACTCGCTTCTTCAAAATTTACCGAGAGAAGCTTAGAAGCACCGTCACTACCCATAGTTACGCCGTAGAGTATGCCCGCGCGGCTCATAGTCTCGCGGTTGTGAGTAATCAAAATAAGCTGAGACTTTTTAGACAAGTTTTCAATCATGTCTCCGTAGCGGCGGCTGTTGGCCTCGTCGAGGGCTGCATCGGTTTCGTCCAAGATCAAAAACGGTGGTGGATTTACTTGGGACATAGCAAAGATAAGCGCGATTGAGGTTAGTGCTCGCTCGCCACCAGAAAGCATATGGAGCCCTTTAACGCGCTTGTGCGGGAGCGACACCGTGATCTCTATACCCTCTTCTACTTCTTCTAGATCTTCATCTGTATCTTCTTCCTCTGTTAACTCATCGTCCAGACTGCCGGCGCCGCGCTTTAATTTGCGCTCTTTTACCACAACCAAGGCGGCGGAGCCGCCGCCAAACATCAGCTTAAAGAACGAGTCGAACTCTTTATTGATCTTGTCGATGCCGCCTACAAAGCGGGTTTCCAACGTCTCAGTCAGCTCTTCAATAAGGTGCTTGAGTTTCTCTGCCGAGGACTCAAGGTCAGTAAGCTCGCGCGCCAAAAACTCGTCGCGCTCTACGGTCTCTTTGTGCTCTTTCAAAATCTCATTCGTATTACCGAGACCGGTTTCCTCAAGTTTAATTTTCATGCGTTCAAGTTTGCGGCGACGTTCCTCTTGTTTAACCCGTGGCTCGTCTGCAATATCAGCACTTGAGACCGGGTGGCCAGATGCATCACGCGGCATATAGGAGTCGTATTCGGCAATAGGCTGGCCGATCAGCGCCCCCGCTTCGGCAAGCTCGCTTCTAAAGCTTTCCCTCTCTCGTGCAAGCATCTCTTCACGAGCACGATAACCCACCAAAGCCGCTTCAAGCTCGCCGCGTCGCGCCATGGCATGAAAGAGTTCGCGCTCTGCCTCGCGGCTAGCGTCCTTTTCGCTCTCGATCTTTTTGCGCATGCTTTCTACCGCCTCCACTACATGCGCCGCGCGAGCCTCAAGCTCTTTAAGTTCGGCTTCGAGTGTGCGCTTCTTTTCTTCGAGCTCCACTACCGAGTGGCCTGGCGCGCTCGGCGTTTGGGTTACACGGCCGATAAAGTCTCTGACTCTTGAAATAATCTTTACTATCCGCTCTTTGAAGGTTGCTTCATCCAGACTCTCAAGCTCGCGCATAACACTCTCTGCAAATTCTCTAGCCTCGTGCACCGGCACGGTCGCCCCTGCATCGGCCACAATGCGGCTGTGTGCCGAAAGCTCGCCTTCTATACGTCCGAGCTCGCGACCTAAAGAGTCGCGCTTTTGCGAGACCGCACGCCCTTCAGCCTCGAGCTCCATAAGCTCTTTAGCGTTGCCGGGAGTGCTCTGTTTGCTTACCTCTGCCCGCAAGTGAGCAATGGTAGCGTCAAGTTGTTTACGCTCATCTGCCGGGCCCGCCGCCTCTTCCTTAAGCGTCTCTTCGGCAATATGCAGGTAAACACTCTCGCGCTTTAAATAGTCTACATATTTTTCTTGAAGCTCTTCGCGCAGCACGCGGGACTCCTCAATTTTCTTTACCTGACCCACGAGGAACTTGAGGTGCGGCACCAGCTCGCGACGCAGTGCCTCCACTTCGCGCATATTTTCTGCAGTTTTCTCCAGCTTTTTCTCGGCTTCTTCGCGTTTATATAAATACTGAGTAAGACCGAGAGCGTCTTCTATCATCTCGCGGCGTTCTTTGCTGGAGGATGAAAGGATCCTATCCGCCTCGCCTTGAGAAATGATGTGATGCCCGGAGGCGCCAATGTTAGCTTGCGCCAAAAGCTCGGCAATGTCGCGCAGACGCACCACCGAGCCGTTAAGCAGGTAGTCGTTGCCGCCGTCGCGATACACCACGCGCTCAAGCGCCACCTCGTCGAAGTCGAGGTTAAGTGCGCGGTCGCTGTTATCAAAAATAAGCTTAACGCCGGCACGGCTGCCACGCGGCGTGCTCTGTGAACCGTTCCAAATAAGATCCTCACCCTTGCGGCCACGCATCGACTTCATCGACTGCTCGCCCAATACAAAGCGAAAGGCTTCAGCCGTGTTCGACTTGCCGGAACCGTTGGGGCCCACAATAGACGTAATAGCCGAAGAAAATTCAAGTGTCGTCTTTTTAGCAAAAGACTTAAACCCCGAAAGCTCTATCGACTTAAGCCGCATTAAAGGCTATTTTACCACCCCTTTTGCTCAAGAGCATTGCGAGCAGCGTCCTGCTCAGCTTCTTGTTTAGATTTCCCAGCGCCTTGCGCAAGCAAATTCTCTTTCATATAGACACCGACAATAAACTGCTTGTCGTGGTCGGGGCCGGTCTCACGGATCACACTGTAGTGCGGCGTTGAGCCCTCCACCTCCTGCACCTTCTCCTGCAACGTAGACTTAGGGTCGCGCCAGAGCTTCTTGTTAATGATCTCTTCAATTTTAGGAAAGAGATTCTTCTCTATAAATGCTTTTGATGCATCATAGCCCTGGTCGAGGTAGATCGCGCCAATCAAAGCCTCAATAGCATTCGCAAGCAAGATGCCGCGTGCACGGCCTGTATCTTTAGCTTCACCCTTTGAAAGCAGGAGATACTCATTCATCCCGATTTTTGACGCAACCTCAGAAAGCGTTACTGCGTTTACTAAGGCTGCACGAAAAGCCGTAAGGTCGCCCTCCGGCTTATCCGGAAATTTCTCGTATAAAAAGTGCGTAACGATAAGCTCAAGCACTGCATCGCCCAAAAACTCGAGACGCTCGTTGTGTGTAGACACTTCGCCCCGATGCTCATTGAGGTACGAGCGATGTGTAAAAGCCTGCCGAAGCAGCTCCTGATCTTTGAACGTGACGCCGATACCCTCCTCGAACGTCTTAAAATTGCTGGTCATTTTTTCTGAGTTTTAGAATCTGACAGTTTATGTAATTGCTGCACTGCTTTCGTTACAATCGGGAGCATGTCGTCATAAAAGTTGAGATCGAGAGCGTCGGCCACCTTAAACCAGCGCGCGTCGTCCAAACCTCCCTTTTGTTCAAGCTTGATCTCAACAAAGGGCGACTCTGCCAAAAAGTAGGTTACGTGTTTGCGCTTCTTCCCGGTTTCTGGGTCGCTTGCCACGTATTCGTTCTCGCCTACCTTTTCGACGATCTTAATGTCCAGCCCAAGCTCTTCTTTGATCTCGCGAACGGTACCTTCTTCGACACTTTCGTTGGCAATTTCCGGAGCGTCACCAATCTTGCCCTTAGAAAGCGTCCAGTGGCCAAAGATGTCATGCACTAAAGCCAAGTAGAGCTCGTTGTGATGCTTGGCAAAGACAATGGCGCCGCCCAGACGCTGCACGGGCATCTGGTCATAGGGCACATCTTTTTTCTTTTTAGATACTTCGTCTTTGCCCGGCTCGCCAAGTTCTTTATAGACTGCGCCAAGCACACCGTTAACAAAGCGGCCGCTGTTCTCGCCGCCAAAACTTTTAGCAAGCTCAATCGCTTCATTGATCGCTACTTTTGCAGGAACTTTTTCTCGGTCGGCAAACAAGAGCTCATAGAGTCCGAGCCGCAGGACATTGCGGTCTACGGGCGCAATACGATCAAGCGGCCACTCGGGCGCCGCTTTACTGATAACCAGATCGAGGTCGCTCGTACGCTCAAGAACTCCCTTAAGGAGGTCTTCCATAAATGGCTGGTCGCCGGCAGCAGGAGCAAACTCCGCTACGTTGCGCAGCAATGACTCTTTAGCAACATCTGGCGCACATTGCCTTACATCCCACTCAAAGAGTGTTTGGAGAACAACCGAGCGTGAAAGGTGTCTGTTTGCCATTTGTTGAAGAACTGTCGTTAACCCGCACTGCCCGAGATAGACCCAAGAGCCAAAACAAAACTACTTCTGTGCTTCGCTCTTATTTCCCTCTTTCTTCGCACGCTTAATCTGCTTTGCAGCAGCCTTGCCTGCAAGGTCAACGACGACGCGGCCCTTATAGCGGCCACAAGCCGGGCATGCCTTGTGAGACACGCGAGGCGCCCCGCACTCGCAGGAAACAACACCCTGCACCTTGAGTGCATGGTGAGACCGGCGGTTCCGGGTGTGAGCCCTAGTATGGCGCATTCGTACGACCATGGCCCTACCATAGCAAAATAG
>CAZXKI010000066.1:0-4321 GCA_964641145.1 uncultured Candidatus Saccharibacteria bacterium
GAAGAGGTTTTTCGAGGCCGCTCGGGAAATCCATTCGGCTTTCAGGGAGAAAAACTATTGTTTTGGATTGTGGAAGACGGCCTCAATTCACTATGGTACGACGGTGAACGTGTTGGAAAAGGGTTTTATGGGTACAACTACCTAACTCTAGTTAATGGGAAGCTTGTAGTGGCAGGCTTTACTGCAACAAGCAGTCAACCAGAATACGCACTTATTTTCGAGCAGTAAGAGATACACAAAATCCCGTGCTACAATTTTTATATGTCTCCTGGGGAGTTACTTCCGCTTGTTCTTAATCTTGTGCAGCAGCTCGGCATTATGCTCGGTGTTGGTGCTGCTACGGTACTCCTCGTTTCCTACCTAGTGTCTATGCGCGATGGGGTGGTCGAGGCTAAAGAAGCTCAGTTTGCACGGGTGGTACAGCATGTGCTCGAAATAGGGGTGGTCTTGATCATCACTTCCGGCGCCATTATCACCATCATGCACGCGACAGCAGGGCAGTATGACATTATTTCGTCTCCCGCATATTTCTTTAAGTGGGTTCTTGTTGGTTTTGTGAGTGCTGCGCTAGTAATGCGTCGCACTAAGCCGTTTGCGCCTTCAATTCTTGAGGGGCTAGTGGGGGCTACCTGGTACGCGCTTTTTATACTACACGTGCTTGCGCCTATTACCGTTTGGGCGGACCTCCTTTTCCTATACGCAGCCTGGGTGGCGGGTTTTACGCTCTTGTGGGTGTCGCTCTCCAAACTTATCACGGCGCGCAGCCCGGTCCCTTCTAGTCCCGCAGCAGTTCCGGTAGGTAAAACGGCTCCAGCGCCAGCCCCAAAGCCCGTAGTGTCTCCTCCTGCACCCAAGGTTCAACAGCCCGCACCCCCGCCTCCGCCGCCTGCACCTGTTCCTTTACCCAAGCCTCCCACTCCGCCCGTTGCCGTAAAAGCAGTTCTGCCCGTAGTTGCCCATGCTGAGCTCGAGGCGCCGCATAAACCTGCAGAACCTGCGCCGGTAAAAGCTTCTGTGCCAGTTAAACCGCCGCCTCCCATGGCAGCTGCAGCGCCCGTAAAGCCCAAAGAGCTTATTGTTGCAGAAAATATCAGCATGCCTATAGCGCCTAAAACGGCTTTGGTAAAAAATATTGATGACTCTGACGAGATACCACACGTGTATGTCATGCCGCGCACACCGGAAGATGTTGAAAAGCATCTGCGCTCGGTTGCCTTAACAGGTTTTGCATAACTATATGAAATTCTTCAGCGACCACGCGCCAAAAAAGATTTTTATTCTGCTCGGCCATCCCGACTCGGCACCCGAGACGCTTACCGGCCAGCTTGCACTGCTGTACGAAACAGCGGCTAAGAAGGCAGGTCATGAGGTGCGCCGTCTCAACCTGTACGATCTCAAGTTTGACCCCATTCTGCATCATGGCTATCGCTCGATACAGGCGCTGGAGCCTGACCTGGTAAAGGTGCAGGAGCATATCAAGTGGTGCGACCATATGGTCGTACTCTATCCGATCTGGTGGGCCGCGATGCCCGCGCTCTTAAAAGGCATGTTTGACCGCATGTGGCTGCCGGGCTTTGCGTACAATATGCGTAAGACCAAGCAAGGCACGCCTGCATTGGGCTGGCATAAGCGTCTTAAAGGCAAGACCGTGCGTCTCATCGCGCTTACCGGCACACACCCATTCCTATTCCGTCTGGCTTTTGGCAACTTTACCAACGATCTTTCACGCTCGATACTCTGGTTTGCCGGCTTTAAAGCAAAGACTACTCACTTTGGGCCTAGCGAGATTGCTCCTGAATGGAAGAAAAACGAATGGCGCCGCAAAGTAACCCGCCTTGGCAGGCTGGGTGAGTAATTACGTAGTGATTTTTCTGACCAGATAGTCACCGAGCACTAAATAGTCCATGTCAGTGCGTAAAAAGGTATGCAATGCGTCCCAGGGAGTCTCTACAATGGGCTCTCCGCCTAGATTAAACGAAGTGTTGAGTAGCAGAGGTGTGCCAGTTTCTTTGTAAAAAGCACTAATAAGATCATAATAGATACCATTATCCTCTTTTGTAACGGTCTGTATGCGCGATGTATTGTCAGCGTGAGTTACTGAAGGGAGAGAGCCTTTCTTGTCGGCCCTTAGGTTGCCCGTAAGAAGCATAAAAGGGCTTTCGTAAGCAAGATCAAAATAGTCAGTGCAGCGCTCTTTAAGGATTGAGGTGGCAAATGGGCGCCACGACTCGCGATGCTTAACACGATTGTTAAGAATATCTTTCATATCAGGGTGGCGAGCGTCGCACAAGATAGAACGATGGCCGAGCGCTCGGGGCCCGTACTCGCTCGCCCCTTGGAACCAGCCAATGATTTTGCCTTGGGCAATAAGGCGGGCTGTGTCTGTGGCAATGTCAGCCGACTTTACCATCTCAATATGTTCACGCTCTTTTTGAAGTGCGGCAAGAATGTCCTGCTCGGTATACTCACGACCTAGATAGGCGTGGTTCATGCGATAAGAACGCGGAAGTTTTTTAACTACATGGGCGCCCCAGAGTGCGCAGCCGAGGGGAATACCGGTATCAGAGGCTGCAGGCTGGATAAAAATCTCTTTAAAGCCTACTCGGTCCAGAAAGTTACGGTTAGCGTCTATATTGAGGCCCACTCCGCCTGCTACGCACAAGTTCTCGCTGCGGGTAATCTTTTTAAGCTTAATGCCCCACAGATAAGCAACCTCCTCAAGGACTTTTTGGAGCGCATAGGCAATATTAGTGTAGTACTGGTCGGGCAGCTCAATATTTTTAGTGCGAGGCGGTTTGTTTAAACGAATCGGCTCAAACACATGAGCATCAACATAGATGTCGCTGTTGAGTTTGAAGAATGCCCGGGAAATAAAACGATTAACTACGCTTCTTGTTCTGCGTCTAATACGGGCTACAGTGTTCTTACCGAGAGGGGCCAGGGTAAGCGTAGACTTGGGGGCAATAATGTTGCTGTTGCATACGATTGCTCCTTGTCGCTCAGTAAACCATCTTTCAAATGGATACTGTTTAAGAAAGCTGTTATTGCCGTAGGGCGCGAGACCCATCATCTTCCCTTCATTAAATGGGCCGAAGCCAAGGTAAAAGTCAGAAAAATGAGTGTAGAGTTTGCCTATGCCAGAGGTGTAGGGAAACTGACTACCTCTTCGCAAGTGGGCAGACTTTTGCAGCAGTGTCATGCCGTCTTTGTCGGTGGCATAGTAGAGGGACTCAGACTCGGTGGCATATACACCTAAATGGAGCTTATGGCGTTGACCTGCGCCGTCATACACTAAGACTGCCGCCTCACTAAACGGAGATGCGTAAAATGCAGAAGCGGCATGGGCGTCTTGGTGGTTAATAAAGCAGATCTCCTTGCCTACAAAACGGCCGTTAGTTTTTTCGTGAAAGATCTCACGTACGCGCTCCTGGCCCTCGCGCCCCACGAGGTCAATAACAATAAGATCTATATCTTTATCTGAAAGACTGAGTGTGTTGAGACAATAGTCAATCGCCAGAGAGGGAAATACTTCGGTCGAATGTTTAATACGGTTTAGGCGCTCTTCTGATATGGCAACCACGCGGTCGCCGGAAATAAGGGCCGCCCCCGGGTCGTGTCGCAGAATCTTCAGTCCGAGGATATTCATAACGGTAGGCTGTCTTATTAAGACAGTAGAGAATATAGCACAGCACCTAAGAGCAAGTAAGGCTTATCGGGCTGTCTTCTTGGCGCGGCGCTGTCGCTTGAGTTCGTAGCGATAGGAGAGCACTGGGATGAGAACAAGGGTAAGAAGGGTGCCGTAGATAAGGCCGAAACCGATCGTAAAGGCGAGCGGTGCCCACATAGCTGACACGAAGGTGAGCGGGATCATACCCACGACCGTTGTAATAGTGGTCAGCAAGATAGGGCGGATGCGTTCGACGGATGCATCAAGCACAAGTTCCATGGCGTCTGTGTTAGGCTTCGCGATTTGCATCTTATGCAGAACGTCGAGGAGGAGAATGCCGTGGTTGATGATAACGCCGCCAAGTGCAATTATGCCCAGGAATGCGGTAAAGGAGAGCGGCTGGCCCATCAGGAAGAGGCCGAGCAGTACGCCGGTGAGTGAAAGCGGGATCGCCAGAAGCAGGCGCAGAGTTGTGCGGAAGGCATTAAACTCCAGCACAAGGATCGAGAACATAAGCACCATGCCGGCCAGAAGTGCCACAATCATTTCCGTAAAGGTCCTCTGAATCTCTTCATCGTCGCCTCCATAGGTAAGCCGCACGCCTTCTGGTAGTTGTAGCTGCTCTGCCTGTGCGCGGACAGCGTTAGTGATTTC
>CAZXKI010000067.1:0-4185 GCA_964641145.1 uncultured Candidatus Saccharibacteria bacterium
GAAAGTAAAAGAACATATCTACGATATGGATCGTTCGGGCACAGGCATTGCATGGAAGTACTTTCACGACACAGAGCCTCTGCCTCGCCTACTTGCCTATATCCAAGACGGCGACCTGTGGAGACACTCGCTCCCGAACGCGCGTGAAGTCTCTGCCTACCTTGGCACTATGAGAATGGAGTTTGATGTACTTGATGCACTTGTAGCGCGCGCCGAAACAGAAGAAGGTTTTGCAGATATTGTGACAAAAGGCAAAGCGTTTTCAGAGTATCGTACGTACGTTGTTGAAAATTTAGCTACACAGGCAGTAGAAGTGCAGTTTGATGAGTTTGTTATTTATGCGGTAAGCGCCCCGCGCCTCTTCCGCTCTGAACTTGGACATGTCTTGGCCAAGAAAAAAGGTCCGCTCGCTATTGTGTGGTACCCAAACAACGGCATGTGGCACTTCTCGATGCGTGGCGACGGATCAGTCGACCTGTCTGAAGTTGCTAAACGCCGCAGCGGCAACGGCCACCGCAACGCTGCTAGCTTTATGCTCCCTATGAGCGAACCGTTCCCGTTTACACCAACTCACTCGTCCTGAAGATAGCCACCAGACTGGTGCGACCATAGCTCAGAGTAAAGACCCTTCTTTTTAATCAGTTCATCGTGTGAACCGTCTTCGATAATTTTCCCGCCGTCTAGAACCACAATTCTGTCCATCTCGCGCAAGGTCGAGAGGCGGTGCGCTACCGCGATAACTGTCTTGCCCTCCATCAGGCTATGGAGCGCCTGCTGAATCGCCTTCTCGCTCTCACTGTCGAGCGATGAGGTGGCTTCGTCGAGCACGAGTATGGGCGCATCTTTGATGATCGCGCGAGCAATCGCAATGCGTTGGCGCTCGCCGCCAGAGAGCTTTACCCCGCGCTCGCCTACCAGGGTGTCATATTTTTGAGGCAATCGGTCAATAAATGCATGGGCCTGCGCGGCGCGAGCTGCCTGCTGCATCTCACCCTCAACAGCAGTGAGCTTTCCATACAAGATGTTTTCTTTAATAGTGCGGTGGAAGAGAAGCGGCTCTTGCGGCACTACGGCGATCGCCTCGCGCAGACTTTCTTGCCCAACTTCTGCAATATTCTGATCGTCTATGGTTATAGTCCCGCCCGTAAGGTCGTAACTGCGCAACAGAAGCTTGATAAGCGTGGATTTTCCGGCGCCGCTCTTCCCTACCAGACCCACTTTTTGCCCTGGCTGTATCGACAAAGAAAAGTCAGAAATCACCGACCGCGAACCCTCGTTATATAAAAACGATACGTTGGTGAATTCAATCTTTCCATTAGAGACACGGAGTCTTTTGCCGTGGGGCACGTCTACAACCTTGTAAGGATCTAGAAGTTCGTCCAACCCCTCTTTTACCTCCCCATAATGTTCGGCAAAGTCGTTAAGATCTTTACCCAGCTCTTCGATACGAAAGGCCAGACTCACAATAAGAGTCAGAACGAGAACTACGTCACCCGCGGTCGCAAGCCCCATACTCCAGGCATACATTGCTACACAGACAATCGCCGCAACAAATACCCCCTGAAAGATGTTGCTGATAATTCTATTTATTTCGCCTACAGTCCAGTTACGAATACCTGCACGGTATCGGCGGAGAGAATAGTGTTTAAGCGCATCTAGTTCGAACGTACGCCGCGCAAAATCGTGCACTGCGCCAATGTTGGTAAGCGTGTCGATAATGCGCGCCCGCACCCGCGTATCCTCGTACTGAGCAGCGGAGGAGAGCGGGATGCGTTTGCGAGCCAAGTAAAACGTAACTGGTACCACCACCACTAACCAGCCTACAAAAAGATACCCTGCAATCGCATTAGCATAAAAAGTCAGCGCAGTACCAGCAACAAGCGAGATAGCCAGGTCGAGCTGAGACCACAAATACCGCTCAGCCAAGGTCTTAATCGCTTGACTAGCATTCCCTACCTTGCCGCCTATTGCGCCGGCAAACCGAGAATGAAAGAAATCGGTACTATGCTTAGTAACATGTGCCGCGAGCGCATGAGTCGCCGTGGCGCGCATGCCAACAGTCCAGCGCATCCCGGCAAAACCGCTTAGACGCCACAAACCCGCCTGTACAGTAAAAGCAACGATGTAAATAATCGCCCACATCCACACCGCCCCCGTGTTAGGAGCCCCTTCAGCCGTTAGGTAATCTACGATTTGTTTGAAGATATAGGAGTTAAATACGTTGAGTAGTGATGCGCCTATAACAAATAGCGACGCGATAATGGCGTATTTTACATACGGCCTCGACACCGCGAAGAAGAACCGCAGAGGCGTTTTAGCCTTGCTGATATCATCGATCCACATAGACATACGTTGATTAACTATATACCATGGGGCCACATGAGAGTACTCGCCATAGAAACCTCCTGCGACGAGACAGGTATTGCGCTTGTAGAGGGCATAAAAACCGAAAACGGGTTTGAGTTTACGGTTATAAAAAACACCCTCCTGTCCCAGGCGCATTTGCATGCCGAGTATGGGGGCGTCTTCCCCAACCTCGCCAAGCGCGAACATGAAAAAAATCTACCCTTACTTTTTGAGCAGTTTAAAGATACGGAGTATGACGCTATTGCGGTAACCCAAGGGCCTGGGCTCGAGCCGGCGCTGTGGCAAGGGATAGTCTTTGCAGAAAAGCTCGCCAAAGAAACCGGCAAACCGCTACTGCCCACTAATCATATGGAGGGACACCTGCTTTCGTCCCTGGTTAAAGACGGTAAGCTAGAAAATATAGAGCTCCCTGTGTTAGCGCTTTTAATTTCAGGCGGCCACACCGAGTTTGTGGTTATGAAAGATTGGTTCAAGTACGAAATAATTGGCGAAACGTTAGATGACGCTGTAGGCGAAGCCTTCGACAAAGTGGCGCGCATGCTTGAGCTTGGGTACCCAGGCGGACCTGTTATCTCAAAACTCGCCGCCGAGGCCCGTGAAAAAGAAAACTCTTTGAGCAAACGGTCTGGCCTGCCGGCCGCAGAGGCCGGACAGGAGAACCGAGGGCCTTTGCAAGAAGAGTTTTCTTTGAAGCTCCCCCGTCCTATGCTTAACGCTGATACGTGCGACGTATCGTTTTCTGGCCTTAAAACTGCGGCACTGTACGCACTGCGCGGTAAAAATTTGTCAGAGGATGAGAAGAGAGCCTTTGCCAGAGAGTTTGAAGACGCGGTAACGGATGTATTTATTGCCAAAACTAAAAGAGCACTTGAAGAAACTGGTGCTAAAACGTTTGTCATAGGCGGCGGCGTCGCGGCAAACAAATTTATTCGTGAGAATTTACAAAAATTAGTTGAACAGGAATTTAGCGATGTCGAAATGCGCCTGCCAGAACTCTCAATAACAGGCGACAACGCTATTATGATCGCCGAAGCCGCCCTTGCCCGCACACTCTCCGGCCTCGACGACTCTGCCAAGAGCGAAATAAAAGCGGTTGGAAATCTTTCTATAGAAAAGAATTAAGGCCGGCTCCATTTCTGGAAACCGGCCCTGCGCCCGAAGGGCGACTTAACAATCCATATAGTCCTTCACGTACCCCTCTGTGTAAGTCCACGAGATCGGAGAGGTGTTTGCATTTCCGACCTTCAACGCTCCTGGTTTCTGCCAAATTGCGTAGAAGAGCAGTCGGTCAGCACCCTTTCCGACCTCAATGGTCATCCGATTTCCGGGAGGAATGCAGGCGGGACG
Organism: uncultured Candidatus Saccharibacteria bacterium; assembly: GCA_964641145.1. GTDB lineage: Bacteria > Patescibacteriota > Minisyncoccia > Phycocordibacterales > SBAW01 > GWA1-54-10. Next base: position 3,715 of record CAZXKI010000067.1, read on the forward strand.
ACCGTCAGAATAAACGAAAACAGAAAGGTCCGCGTAGACACTGACTAACGCGTTGCCGCAAAGCCACAGATTTCCTTGAAGGACACCCTGACGAATCTGGGCACCATCCTCGAACTTGTGCGCCCAAGGATCGTACATGGTAATCGTGCAGTCCCTGAGCGTTACTTCCTTACCGAAAGAAACGCTGAGAGCTTTTTCAACGATCCCGAGAGCGAGACGTGAGGTATTGGAAAGAACAGTCGTGGTGGTCATTGGTAACCCCATTCTGGAGGTTCGACTAATCGCCATTGATTAATCGGCTACCATTCTGGTCAGCGTTTAAATTATACCATATTTTATAAATAATATCAAGCATAGGCCCTGCACTTCTAAAAACCCCTTATTTGACGTAGTATTTGGCATATGTCCGAAGGAGCGCCCGAGAAGTTTAAAAAGCCCTACGACCCCCAGGCCGTTGAGGAGGCTATATAC
>CAZXKI010000068.1:0-4117 GCA_964641145.1 uncultured Candidatus Saccharibacteria bacterium
TCTATCAAGTATATACCTGCACAACCGCTCGATTTCTGCTACAGTGCAAAAAGAGGCAGTCGAAACGAGGAGGACGTGATGGAACCTGGATTTGACCCTGCAACGGTCATGCTCTCGCCATGGATGAAGATTGTCGTGATCGTCGTGTCGATTGCAGTGGGCGCCCTGCTCGCGGTCACTGTACGGCAGAATCCGATCGCCACATGGATCGAAGAGTATAAGAAGAGACGGTGGGGCCCGTAACCTCCGCTCTACAGCCCCGGCCAAACGTTTGGCCGGGGCGTATTTATTTGACAAAGTGCTTTAATTATTATATTTTATGCACATACAGTTCTCTCTCACGTAGCAACAGAGGTGCGAAATGGATAAGGAAACGTTTGACGCCCACCTGCTCGCAGTACTCCGCGAGCACACGTACTTTTGCAAGGCCGAGCTCATGATCCTGCTCGACGAACGCTTCGAGAAAAAAAGGAGGCTGACAGCCTACCTCGAAGAGACCTCCATGTACAAGAGGCAGCGGTTCGGCCCCAGCAAGCCATACACGATCACCGCGAGCCGCCTCTACACCACACTGCTCGAGTTCGGACAGCGCGGCATCGTCGAGAACCGCTGGCGTGTCCCGCCGAACGACCCTCACGACCGCAAGGAAGTGTTGGAGTGGCGGCTCACCGAGCATGGCGTACATGTGCGGCGCGTCGAGCGTCGCAAGCCGGCGCGCGTTCCGGCCTGACCATCCCCTTCCACAACCAAGAGGACTGCTATGGCCTTACGCATGCTTAAAGAGAAGGACCTGGTCGCCGGCCTGCAATATATCCAGGTCGGGATCAGGCCGGGCGAGAGGCCTGGCGAAGAGCGGCTGTACATAAAGCACGGCACGATCGTCCGCGGCGAGTTCCGTCACGCCGGCCGCCTGTACGTCCAGTACCAAGACAGCGACAGCGGCGGAGCTCTCAAGATCCTGTCCGGACTCGTGGTTGGCAACACCAAGCAGTATGGCCACACCCTGTCCGAGGAGCTGATGCGCGCGTTCAAGAACACGCGCACCAACCGCACGTACCTCGGCAAACTGGTCGAGCTCAACGACATCGCCATGTTCCTCATGCACACCGACATCGACACGGACACGCTTGAGGAAAAGCTCGCCGAGCTTCGCCTGAGCGTCCCCAAAGAAGAGGAGGACGATGCGCCAAGAATGCACTGACCCTTTCCCCCGCCCCGGCCACCTGTTGGCCGGGGCGTATTGTTATTTAAACTCGTACAGCTTGTCGCGGAAGTGTTGTATGTATCCTTTTTTATCAAGCTCAATCTTTTCTTTTTTATACAAGGCTAAGCGCTCTTTTTTATGCTCTCTGTCGAGCCATACACGGCCGTCGGCATAGACGATCCGGTGCCACGGAATTTTCTTTTCCCCTGCCTGCCACGCTTTGCCTAAAATACTCGTGATACTTTGCGAAGCCATCGCGCCGCCGCCCGCCGCTTGTGCGATACGTCCGTAGGTAGTGACGCGGCCTTTGGGTATAGCGAGCGCACACTCAACTACACGCTCACTAAATGTTTTCATATGTTAACGCTACCAAAGTGCACCAAACTTTGCTATGGTGCGCTTAGGCACGCACCTCATCAACTGCAACCAGGAGGAACGACCATGAACCCCTTCTTCGCCGCACTCGGTATGATCTTCGGGTTTAGTGGAGCGCCGAGCTTCGCTGTAGAACCTGTGCCGCCACCCACAAATGGCCAGGTGTCACTCGAGAGCTGCTTTCTTGCCTCTGAGCTCGAGGCGGCCAACCGGCTTATCGGCTACCGCGAAGTGCAGGTCATTCTCAAGGACCGCGACTACCAGGTGGCGGCCACCACCTACAACCAGAGCTACGCCTGCGAGCTCTACTCCGACCTCTACGAGCACAGCGTGAGCGCCATCGCCGACTGGGACACCTTTCTCTACGACAACCAGAGCTTGGTGGCGGTGCGCGAGATCATGCTCACCGCCGAGGAGGTCGGCACGACGCCGGTGCGCCTGTGGGTGCTGTCGGCAGTCCTCTACGACCGGCAGCAGATGCTCGGCGACGCCGTCGCTACCTACATCGAGGAGCTCAAGCCTCCCGAGTAGCCGCTCGATCAAACGCCAAAGCGGCGCGGGTCAAACCCGCGCCGCTTTTTCTTTTTCTATGTATTGTTACTAGTTAGTTTTTTGAAGTGAGCGGCGGATCTGGTCAAACTCAGTTATGAGCGCTGCTTTGTTGAACTCGGTCACGGCACCGTCTGGGTAGTTCTGGATATTGGTGTAGTGGATAAAGTAGCGCACTGCGGTGCACGGCGCTGAGTCTTTAAGCGCGTAGACGATCTCTTCGTAGCGGTTGCCTGCAGCCGCGTCAGAAGAGCTTGCCATTGAGTACGAAATGCCGGCTTCGGTTACGTTGGTCGCCTTAACATTTGCCTTAAGGAAGATATCGCCCGTGCAGGCGCGCGCGTTCGGGAGCTGCTCTACCGACACATAGCTGTCGGCACTCAGGTTGGTGCCCGTTGCCATGTCGGCCGGGATATTCACGCGGAAGCCCAAGATATTTTTAGTTGAGCTAAAGGCGTACGAATGCTTTTCTACTGCAGAGAAGTCGAGCGGGTACGCAATGCTGTAGCCCATAGTGCTCGAGGCGAGCGTGCCGGTTGCGGGTGTAGTCGGCTCCTCGGTTACCGGCTCTTGCACTACTGGCTCAGGCTCGTCCTTCGGCCAGGTGATCCACACAAAAGCGCCTGCGCCAATAATAGCGACTGCAACTACCAAGAAGATGATGACGCGAAAGTTCATACAATTTTTTTAGGTAAATGGATAATACCGAGCGCAAGCGCGAGGGCGGCAATGGGAAGGTCGCGGAATAGCACCTGAAACTCGGGGCTGTTAAACGCTACGATACCTACAAGCAGGAGTGCGGCTGCAAAAGACGGCAGCCAGATCTTCCAGCCAGAAAGTATCCAAAGCGCGATGCCTGCCTCCACAATACCAAAGATATGGAGCATGAGCACCGGGTCCCCTAATCCGGACACAAACTGCGGGAAATATCCAATCCAGGCTTCAGGCTGAGTCAGAGCATTAAAGGGCGGATACAGAAAGGCAAAGGCCACCGCAGCGCGCAGAATAAGGTCAGTTGTGTTGTTATAGGTCATGGCTTGTTGGCCGAACCAGGCTACTCAACCACGGTTACCGAACCAAAGTGGCTCGACTGCGAGTGGTTATGGTAGCGCCAGGTGCCTACCTTGTCGAAGGTAAATGAGTACTGAGAGCTGTTCTTGCACTGGTCAAACGAAGTGTCCGTAGTGTCGTCGCAGTGCTCTTGGAGCGTGGTGCCTGCATATACCGTGTGGGTCGGATGCGAGGCAGACGCCGTCCACATCTTGCCGGTGCCCTGGTCTACCCAGGTAACCGTGCCGCCTTTTTTAATCGTAACGCTCGAGGGCGAGTAGCCGCTTGCCGAGTACGTAATCGTTGCACTCATCGGCGCGGTGCTGGCGCCCGCAGTAACGCCTACCTCCACCCCCACTCCTGCACCAGAGCCGGTAACACCCGCTTCTTCGTTGGTAGTATTGTCAGTACCAGTTGCGGGCATCTCTTCTGTTGGTGTGGGCACCACAGGTTTATTCATAAACAAGAACCAGCCTGCACCCAAGACACCGAGTGCGAGCAAGATAACAACGATAAGGGTAGAATTTTGCATACGTATTATATGGTTAGTAACCTTTTATAAGTATAACACTTTGCCTGAAGACTTCCTGAAGAATTTAGAAAATCGTTACACCACAACAGTTTATTAAAGCGATAGCGCCTCTGTGCCAAATATGATTATATGAGTCTCGGCTTAGTTCATGAGGTAACACATGCCGCACGGCTCTGGGACTTTTTTGAAAGAAAATTACGCTTGGTTTCTTAAACACACCTACCAAGACAGATGGGGCGCCATTCGCTGCTGCACCACCAAACAAGGGCTTCGCTCACGGGTTGAGCACCGCATGCGCCCGGCCGAAGCAGACCCCGCCGAACCCTACCGCCAGCCCCACACCGTAGAGCTCGGCAAGGGCGTGGGCACACTCATCTCGTTCTCGATCTACCTCTGTGAGCCATGCA
>CAZXKI010000069.1:0-4088 GCA_964641145.1 uncultured Candidatus Saccharibacteria bacterium
GCGCGGCTTCATTCGTAGCTTCGTCTACGAGCAGGTACGAAAGACACCCGCGTGATGAATGAAAGGGATAGGTAGTCATGGTGTGCATTACTTAACTGGCAACTTCGCAGCCTCCCAGGCCATAATTCCTCCCTTCACGTTCTTGGCGTGCGTCATACCAATACCATGGAGCGCACTCGTGGCCATGGCGCTTCTCCCACCAGAACGGCACATTACGTGAATGGAATCAAAATTTTTTAGCTTGTCCACGTGAGCTTCTAGGCGATCAAGCGGAATGTGTAGTGAACCAGGTACCGCTCCCGCCGCAACTTCGTCATGTGTCCGCACATCTACCAAACAGTGTCTATCGTTACCGAGTGCTTCGTGCGCTTCGTGAACAGTTACTTCTTTGGGTCCAAACATAGTGAGAGACAATTAAGAAAGAGTAAACGCAGTGCTAATAATTCGATCAATGTCTTTGGTAAGCTGGGCAGCGCCCTTTTTTTCGCGTACACAGCGCGCAGCATATTCACGCGCAAAGGCTTCGCCAAAACGCTTTAGGCCATTGGTTGCTGCCTTAAGTTGAAAGAGCGTCTGTGTGCAGTCGCTGGTATCAAGCTTTTCTAGTGAGCGCTTTAGCGCGCCTATCTGTCCTTCTATACGATTGAGTCGCAGCACCAGGTCTCTCGTTGATGTTGTTCGTGGTGTCATATGCGCGCAGTATTGCATACCCCCCTAGGGTATGCAAGGAATAGTTGCACCATTACAATTGACCATTTATTCATTCCCTAGTAGAACAGCAAAGGAGGCGGGCAGACATGGGAGGAAATCCGTTGACTATCTATGCGAGAGCAGAACCCGAGGAGGCTACCGAGCTCACAGAAGCCGCCAAGCCGAACATCGAGCGTGTGACCGTGACAAAATCGCCTTTTGGGAGCGGTGTGGCCTTTGCACAAAGGGAAGACGGTAGCGACGTGTCCGTCGCTCGGTCCGTTGTTCGCAGAGACTGCAAGTACGTCACGGTACTAAGACCTGGCTGGCTACTCGACTGTGAGATCGAGACGCATCCGGACTGGAAACGCCCACGCATCAAGAAAATTCACTCTATCGAGATGTGACAGGGTCCCCGCGGAGCAATCCGCGGGGCCTTTCTCTATATATCCTTTTTGTGTTCGCCGCACACAGAATTTAGAATGGGCGCGAGTCGTTCCGCGATTTTCTCATACCCAGCTGCATTTGGATGTACCTGGTCACTCATATATTCCTGGTTCCCGAATACTCCCGACAAAATATTCGGCACGAGAGTTACGTCGTGTTCCTTGGCGAGATCCTTAAACATCTGCGCGTACGGGTCACTGGGAAATCCTCCGATGACTCCCACCAACACTACACGTATGCGTTTCGACTGGTATGACTGAAACAGCTCGATGATGCGTGAGAGATTTTCTTTTGTGTTCTCCTTTGGAACTTTTTGGAGCGCATCATTCCCGCCTAGCAAAATAATTACGATATCGGGCCGGTCTGAAAGCATCTGCGGACGAGCAAGCCCCTGCTCGGTAGTCTCACCGTTCCTTCCTAAGTTCTTGATAGGTACACCGACACGCTCGGAAAGTTTGGTGACGAAGTCACTTCCCACAGGCGCTCCGTATCCTTCTACGAGACTGTCACCAAACGCCATAATAGTTGGCTTTGGTGAAATGGTGCCGCACGATGTATGTGCACTTGGTTTATTCATAATCCAAAAAGAACCTGCGCATACGGTGACTAGCGCAGCAGCCACACCTCCTCCAACAACTTTCAACCTGTTCATACTCAAACAAGATAACGAAGTAGCACCAGCGCGCTACGCTCCTCGGACACTTCCCCACTAAGATACATTGCACGCACTTGCTCTGGCGTGAACCATTCCACGCTGATGTCTTCGCCGTCTTCGAGCTCCTGCTCGGTCTGGGTAAACTCACTAATAGAAAAGTAAAACAAATCCCACACCACTGTGGCGCCACACACTGACTTGTGCAGAAATTCGGCACCGTTTGCTTCTACCCCAACTTCTTCCCTCGCTTCCTTTAGTGCCGCGCGTTTCGCAGCTTCGGCAATGTCTGTGCCAGACGCAAGCGCACTATTGTACTCATCAAGCGTGTCGTACACCTTTCCTCCGGGCAGGCGATAATCGTACCCATCGAGCTCGTGACGAAACTCCTTAGTAAGGAGAATCTTTCCGTCCTTTGAAATAATCAGGCGAGTGCCGGGGGAACGTCGAGCAAACTCAAACACCTTCGCCTTGCCGTTTTGCTCCACCTCCTTTTGCACCACCTCGATAATGCTTCCCTGGTGAGTAATCTTTTCCATATTTGAATTCTACACGAAACCTCCCCATACCCACCCAAACGCGGTACAATACACTCCTATGAACACAAAGAAACAGTTGACCCTCGCCTGGACCCTCGTGGCCGTCCTTGCGGTACTCCTTGCAGTTGCTGGCTACTTCCTCGCAAACCCTGCCGCAGGAGCCCAGAACCTTACCCAGAAGCGCGATATGATCCGCGAGCACTGTGCGGGTACTGACCAGCTAAGTAAGGACGCTTGTGCCCAGGACCTCCAGGACCTAGGCGATTTGCTCCGCACCTTTGAGAAGAAGCCCGTTGAGGCGGACAAGGGTGCCACCGTCAAGTTCGGACAGTAAAAAGGCCTGTAAGTACGGCCCCGCCCCAGTTTCTGCCCCGAAACTGGGGCGGGGCCGTCTTGTTTATCCCCTATCTATGTGCTAAAATCACGAGTACCTAAGCCCGCAAACACTTGAGTACAACCGATAGAGTACGGATAAATAAGGAGATTCGCGCAGAAACACTGCGCGTTGTCGGTCCTGAGGGAGAAAACCTAGGAGTTCTCTCGTTTTCTGAGGCCTTGGCGGCAGCAGAGCGTATGGGGCTCGACCTCATCGAATTGTCGCCAAATGCCGTTCCACCGGTTGCTAAGGTTATGGATTATGGTAAATTTCAGTACGAGCAGAAGAAGCGAGAAAGCGCTGCCCGAGCTAAAGCCAAGGTCTCTGAGACCAAGGAAGTGCAAATAAAAGTAGGTACTGGGGAGAACGATATGCGTCTCAAGGCCAACAAGGCCGCGGAATGGCTCGAAGAGGGCCACCGAGTACGCGTAGAGCTCTTCCTCAAGGGACGCTATAAGGGAATGGAGGAAGCCTTCCTCAAAACAAGGCTTGAGAAGTTCATTATGCTCATCCCCTACACCTATAAGCTTGCAGAGCCAGTAGCGAGAGCGCCGAAAGGCTTCGCCGCCATTCTGGAGCGCGAAGCAAAAGTAAAAGCAGCAGCCCCCGAAAAGACACCAACCCCAACACCATGAAAACAAACAAGTCATTCACAAAGCGCATAAAGGTGACCCGCACCGGCAAATTGGTCGTGCGCAAGAGTGGCCAGGACCATTTCAACGCTAAGGAGCGCGGACGCACCAAGTCGGTGAAGAATCGCGCGCAGAGCTTGACGGTGACCAACGACGTCATGCGTCGCTTCTTGGGTGGACACGGGGGTAGTAAAAAGGCAGCAGCTGCAAAGCAGGCTATCGTAGTAGTGGAGACTGCTAGCGCTGAGTAAAATATTTACGTAATTTAATTCTGTATGTCACGAGTAAAAGGAGGAGTAACGTCAGCAAAGCGCAGGAAGAATATCCTTCTTCGTGCAAAGGGATACCGCCATGGTCGCTCGACCAAGGTGCGCCTCGCGAAGGAGTCCTTGGTGCACGCGGGAAAGAACGCGTTCAACCACCGCCGCGACAAGAAGACCGTGTACCGTCAGCTCTGGATTGTACGCCTTAATGCTGCACTTCGTGACCTTGGTTTCAAGTCTTACAGCACATTCATCGCACAGATGAAGGCGAAGCAGATTGGTCTCGACCGCAAGGTACTTGCAACATTTGCTGCTACTGAGCCTGAAATTTTCGGCCGCATCGTAAAGGAGGTTCAGGGATAAATACTCCCCTACTCACATAAGAAAGGCCCCGCTCACGCGGGGCCTTTCTTATTTAGGAATTTTCTTTGCTCCTTGCTTAGTTATTTCCCACACTTCGCCTTTCACGGGGGCGTAGGCGGTAGTACC
>CAZXKI010000070.1:0-4043 GCA_964641145.1 uncultured Candidatus Saccharibacteria bacterium
GGCCCGCCATCTACTAACACTTCTACGCCGGTTGGCGACTGTATATAAATAGCGTCGCCCTGCCCAACATCCATCACGGCAACGGTAAGTACTCCTGCGCGCTCTTCGGCAAACACTGCCACCCAAACAGCAACAGTAACTACCACTAAAATAGCGAGGGCAAAATACGCTCTGTAGCGAAAGAGCTGCTGCATATAAAAAGTATACGGGTAGAAATAGAAAAGGGCGGGCTCTGTAGTAGAGTCCCGCCCTCGTAGTGCTTCAAGGGTTCTAGTGCTTCAAGGGAACCTGGTCGAGGATAGTCTGGACCACCTCGGTGTCGCCGGTGTAGGGGGGCAGCTGGGGGCCGTACTCCTCCTTCCACCGGGCGAGAACATATTCGTAGTCGTCGCCGTCAGCACCCTCGACGTAGACCGTATGGTCGACGTCGGGGTAGAGCTTGTCGGCGAGGTGGATCGCCTCGTAGTAGGACAGCGGACCTTCCTCGGCCGGCCGCTCCTCCTCGTTGATGAAGATGATCGCCTTGGGCATAGCCTCGAGGTCGAGGTCCTCCTTGGGAAGGACATCGGAAGCCGAGGCCTCCTTGGCAAGGAGATAGGACTCGAGCTGAACGCTCTCCACAGCCATGGGCTGGAAGAGCTCATGCCGGTCGGCCCCGGCGAAGATGTCGCGCTCGTAGGTCGGAGCGGACAGACCGCTCACCGCGAGACCCAGCAGGGCGACTGCCCCGATCACAAGATTCTGCATTGCTCACTCCCGTCATTAGCTGCCTAAGCAGCGCCCATGGAAACGTCTGGCACTATAATCCCACACTAATATGAGTTTTGCAAGAAGGCCCTGCATCCCCTCTTCAGGTAAGCGCGAGTATACTTATCCTTATATGAAATACGAAACAAAGACCTTTGCCATCCCCGAACTTGAGGGTATCTCTAAAAAGTCTATAGAAGAGCACTTGGGCCTCTACGCCGGATACGTTAAGAACTTTAACGATATGTCGGCCCTACTCCCCGAGTATGCCAAAGACGCAGAGAAAAACGCCCACGCTATTGCCGAGCTCGTGCGTCGCCGCTCGTTTGAGTTTGGCGGTATGCGCCTGCACGAACTGTACTTTAGCCAGTTTGAGGGCGGCGCTACTGCCCTCTCTGCAGACAGCCCGCTCGCTAAACAAATCGAAACCGAGTATATGAAGCAGGACCATTTGGTGGGCTACCTCACCGCCATAGGCAAGATGCGCGGCCCAGGCTGGGCAATCCTCTACTGGGATCCAGTTGCAAAGCAATTCCTCACCGGCTTTAGCGGTGAACAGCATCAAGGCCACTTTGTTACCCTCCCTATCATTCTCGCACTCGATGTATGGGAGCATGCGTTCCTACTCGACTACGGCGCTCAAGGCAAAGGCAAATACATTGAGGCATTCTTCAAAAACTTAAATTGGTCTGTAATTGAGAAACGATTCGATAGCTGTAACTAATTAGCTCCCTCTTCTGTATTTTGACTGGTGTCTGTTTTTTTAGATAACCCTTCAGCGCGTTTCTTTCGCGGAGTTTTAGGTTTGGCAACTTTTATCTCTAGAGACTCGGGCAACTTTAATTGTGCAACGGGAAGGGCATACATCTCTGTTATGTTTGCCTGAAGTCGTTTTTGATCTTCTATTTTTTTGCCTTTGACGCTACTTTCAGCAACTGGTTCGATTGTCTTGTCGAATACAACTTCCACATGAATACCCAGAGGTAACCATTTAATAAGTGCGCGGAGATGTTTGCGTATTTTAATTTTCTGCTCTGGTGTTGCTTTCTTGAAGGTCTGTTCTGGCGTGTCTTCTATAAAACCCTCCATACGAGCTCGCGCTATCTCGTCGTAAACCTTATCAACTTGTTTTTGTTCCTCCTTACTCAGGGCCGTGCCATTCTTGTTCTCACGATTGCGTAACTCACGTGCGGCCAAATAAATATTTGCCAGATCGCTTAGTACATTAAGCACAGACATGGCAACAGCTGGGTCACCCCCAATAAAAAATTCAGCAGTGCCCCTACTAAGACGTTTTATCTTTAACTCCTTGCGCGGAGATTTTTCATCCGCCGTAGCATCTTGCACTACTCGCAAGAACTGTCCGAACTCGTTTAAATAACCCGCCACCTCATCCACTTTTACAAACTCATCAGGTATGGAGAGGGCGATCTCGGGCTCTTTTTGTTCGTAAGGTTCTATGCCTACGTCGGATAAAGCATTCTTAAGCGCCAGTAGTTTGGCATAGTATGACTTACGTTCAGATCTAAAAGTAGACAGTTTAGAAGCAACCTGAAAACCACGAGACTTCGACAGAATCTCATCCAACGTACGCAAGAGTCCCATACCAAAATATTCTTCTGCATTTAGCAGCTTAAGCACTTCAAGCTCGGTACCTGAAAAATGTGCTGCGCGGGAAAATCTTAATACCTCAAACAAAGCCTCTGCTTTTGCAACGGCCTGAGTAGTAGACTCCTCGTTGTTCTGACCAATCAAAGTGCTAATCTCGGCAATAGCGGTGCCAACACCAAACTGTTGTTCATCTGCTTCGAGTAGCTGAAGTAGCTCAAGCAACTTGTTTGCATCCATAAGAAAAGTATTTAGTTTTTAAAGGCGCCCACCGTATTAACCGTGATCAGCGTACCGACAGCCTTATAGCCGTTAGCGATTAGAATACGCGTCTAAAGCCTGATTGACAAGTTTATCAGCCCGCGCATTTTTTGCACGCGGAATATGTACAAACGTTATGTTGGGAATATCTTCGAGCCTGAGTTGCGCCACCTTTGCAAACTGCTCTTTAAGGCTCGGCTCCTTAACACGATAGCGGCCCTCAAGCTGGCGTACCACGAGCTCGCTGTCCATGCGCACCTCCACCTGTTTGTTAAGAAGCTCTGCGCCAAACAATTCTTTAGCCGCTTTAAGCGCGCGGATAAGCGCCTCATACTCGGCCATGTTGTTGGTCGTGTCACCCATGTATTCACCAAACTCTTTCAAGAGCTTTCCTTCGCCATCTTCAATCACCACTCCAATGCCTGCAGGGCCCGGGTTTCCTCTCGCGCCGCCGTCGGTATATATAACAATGTCAGCCATACGTATTAGATTACCTCAACAATTCGCACACGCGGCTTGCCGCGCCAGTCACGCTCTACATGTCCCACCACATCCACGCGCGCGTTTGCCGACAATGGTTTCCGAAACGACTCCGGCGTTGAGAAGAATGAAACACCACTCACTGGTTCATCAAATCCGTCAGTAAGCATCGCTTCTAGATGGGCAGCCTGTTTGCCAAACGTGCGCACCGACGCAACAGAAACGTGAGGAAAGAGGAAAAGAGGCTTCTGGTTTCCTTCGCCAAAAGGGGCGAGCCGCGAGAGGTCGCGCAACGCAAACGGCACTTCTGCGAGAGAAAGCTCGCGGTCGAGCACGGTGTCTGGCATGGCGGTCGCTTCTTGCGAAAGTGTTTCATACGCTTGCGAAAGTTTTTTTGAAAGCTCATGCACGTTCTCCTCGATAACAGAAAATCCTCCCGACATATGGTGCCCGCCATACTCCATAAACACATCCTTGGTGCGCGACATGAGGTCCACAATATTTACATCGGGCGACCTCACCGAGCCGCGCAGCACCTCGCCACCCTCTCTCCCCCACAAAAAGACCGGCTTGTGATACGTCTCAACCAGCTTGTTCGCAACCAGCCCCAAGACACCCGGCCGCCACTTAGGGTTACCCATCACAATGACCGGACTCTCAACCAAGTGCGCCGCTTCTTTAATGCGGTGGTTAATTTCTTTCACCGTTGCGGCAACCACACCTTTGCGTTCGTCGTTAATATGATTGAGCTCCATGGCGAGCGCCTTCCCTTCTTCTGCATCTTTAGCGGCAAGAAGCCGGGCAGCCGTCTCTGGGTTGTCCATGCGCGAGGCGGCGTTGATGCGCGGCGTCACCATAAAAGTAACGTCATCTTCGGTTAAGGTGCGGGGCGTAATACGCAGAAGTTTCAATAAAGAATTAAGTCCCGGCCGGCGCGCCTTGCGCAT
>CAZXKI010000071.1:0-3998 GCA_964641145.1 uncultured Candidatus Saccharibacteria bacterium
CTGCAGAGTTTATTGCCGCCCCCTTGGCGCCCGCAAGCTCTTTAATAAGCGCCAAGTCGCCCTCGCCAAACTGCTCGCCAAGCGCTTCTTCCATCTTGGGCGCGTAACGCATTAAAAGCACCGCGCGGGTCTTGGCGATTGCGAGCAGTAAAAATATCCCTGGCTCCGAGCCCGCGCCTAACGCTTTATGAAAGCTCGTTATAGCCGCATCAACTTTTTTCTCTGCCAAGGCTTTAAGAAACTCATTAACAACGGCGCCCGGCGGCGCACCAACCACTTTGCTCACTTCTTCTTCTGAAAGTTTTTTATCGGTCGAGACGGTAAGCACTTTCTGCAATATGCCGAGCGTGTCACGAAACGACCCATCGCCCATCATAGCTATAAGCTCTGCAGCAGCAGGCTCAAGCGCAGTTTCCTCTTTCTTAGCCACGTCCAACACCAGCTTCTTTAGCACATCCTGCGACGGCTTTTTAAAGCGAAACACCTGACAGCGCGACAGGATAGTTTCCGGCACTCTATCAAGCTCGGTTGTCGCGAGCACAAAGATCACGTGAGAAGGCGGCTCTTCAAGGGTTTTAAGCAGCGCACCCCACGCGTCTTTGGTAAGCGCATGCGCCTCGTCGATTATGTAAAACTTGTACGTAGAGTTAAATGGGAGCGTGGTAACTCCGTCGCGCAGCTCGCGGATCTCGTCGATACCACGGTTGCTTGCGGCATCCATTTCGTAAATATCACGCTCATCTGTCTCGAGCGCTTTGGCCAGAAGACGCGCCATGCTGGTTTTGCCAGTGCCGCGACCTCCTGCAAACAGGTACGCATGGGCTGGTTCCCCCTTTTCTACTGCGGCCTTAAGCACCGACACCACCTGCTCTTGTCCACGCACCTCTGCAAAGCTGCCGGGGCGATAGGTGCGGTACAACGCCATCGGTGTCCGTATCTCTCCCTTAGTATTTTTTGCCATCAGAGTAAGTATAGCGATCTCTTATATAAAGAAAAAGGCCGGCGAGGTTTCCCGCCGGCCGCACGTGACCCATAGGTCATAGGTCTTTGGTCTTCTTGGCGCCCGCGATCAGCTCGCGAGCAAGACCCATCTGAAGAGATTCTGCATACTGAGCGAGCTTCTTGAGCTCTGTCTCAGTAATCTTCCCCTGTTCAAACAGCTTCCAAACTCTCGGAGCAACTTGGCCTCGGAATTTTTGAAGCTTCTCGACCGTCTGTGTCGACGGCTTAGAGGGCTGTGACCTTGGCGGCATAACACGCCGCACACCCACCACGGGTCGAGGAGCCATGGGGAGCAGCTTCTTTGCCCGAACTAGGTTGATTGCTTCGTGCAACTGCTCGTTCTGCGGAAACTTCGCCAACAGAACGACGTCGACTTCAGTCAGCCGGTCTCCTTCGGGAAGCAGAGTGCTGAAGAACGGCCGAACTGCCGGCGAAAGGCCGAAAAGCCCAGCCGTCTCAACGTCATGGTCACCTGCTGCAGGCGGCAGAGGTACCTCCTCCACCGTTGCCGGCGGTTCTGCTTCTTCTAGTGGCGGGTCATCCTGTCCGTCTTCCAGCGCCGGCGTGACCTCTATGGGCGCCGGTTCTTCTTGCACTTCCGTTTCAGGCGCAGTCACTTCCGCAGTCTTTAGCACTTCTTCCTCCACTACTTCGGGAACTATTGGAGTTACTGGATCCTCTACCGCATCAACCGGTTCAGGCTGAGAAGGGGTGACTTTAGTTACAGGAGCAGGCTGAAATTCAGGCTTCTTAATCGGAGCAGCTTCTCTTTTTTTATTGTCCTTGGCAGGAGCAGGTTGAGCGTCAGACTCTCGATCATACGATTTCCAGGGACGCCTTGTGTCAGGGCCTTCCTTCTCATGGAAGGCACATAGGCCGACCTTGTGTTTACCTTTTGACACCCTTTCAGGATGCTGGTCACCCTGCCTCACGCACGCACCACACAGGCGCCATGCAGAGGTGCACTCAATTCTCGTGCAACCTGTTTGATTTCGATGTGGAATCTTGGTGAGACTTAGGCAAATATCATATGACACCCCGTTCGGATTGAAAGCACAGGGTTTATGCATGAGACCAGGCGTACCGCTTTCTTGAGAAGACGCAACAACACGGCTCATGGGACTCTCCCTATTCGAGATGGGTTATAGGCTGTTCGTCTAGCCGGCACTATACCTTTATCTTTTCTTTTTTGCACATATAAAAAACGCCCCGGTTAACGGGGCGTTTTCTTATTTCTTTGAGGCTTTCTTTACTGCCTTTTTGGCAATCTTTTTTCCTTTCTTTGCAGCCTTGGTCCCGCTAGTCGTAGCTTTTTGCATGTGCATCCATGAGTCACGAAGGTCTTTGGCTACCTGCTTCATTTCACCTGCACTTATACCTGCAACACCGGCATAACGCTTCATCACGCCATCCACAATCGCCAAGTAGCTTGCTTTGTCTATGTCCTGCAGGTTTTCAACTGCTTCGAGCACCTCTGCGCGTGCCTTAAGCATCCAGCTTCGTGCTTGCTTGCGGTGCTTTGCAGCATCCTTAGCGCCATAGAGCCAATACGCTCCTGCAGCTGCGGCCGCAGCGGCTGCAACTCCTACTCCCACACCTACCACTGTTCCCGCTCCTGTATGATTCTTTGCCATATATCTTTTTGAGTAATTAATAAGATGAGTCTGAAGTATAACAAATCCTATACTTCTGATGACTCTTGCGGAGCCTCTTTCTTACTTCTGCGGCGAGGCGGGGAAAGCTTGCGCGCTATAAAGGCAAGTACGAGGTCGGTGATTGCCTTCCCTTTCACCACTTCTTCACGCACAGTGGCGCGCACCGATTCAAAATCCTGCTCGATCTCTTCGCCGGCTTTACGAACCTTTCTGCTTATTTCGCGAATATCGCGCGCCACAGGAACCAGGTAATAGAAGAGCAGACCCATACCCACCGTTACCACCAGGGCGAGTATCGAGCTTATAAAAAAGAAAATATCTGCCTGCACCAAGTCACTCATGAGTACTAGTATACTCTTTTAAGAAGTTTTCTACGATATGTTTAACTTCCTCTGCATTTTTTGCCTCCATCATTTGGATGCGGAGCTCTTTAGCCCCCGGAAACCCCTCTACATACGCCTTGAAGTGCTTCTTCATAATGGCAAAGTTTTTTATATCGCCGAGCAGCTCTTCAAACAGTTTAGTATGCTCTACCGCTACACGCAGTCGGAGCTTAATGTGCAAATGGTCTGGCCCGCCGACGCTTTCTGCGTCGGACGGGAGATCCGAGGACCTTTGCGAAGCAAGCTCCGACGAAGGATTGAAAAGCCACGGTGTGCCAAAGATAGCGCGGCCGAGCATCACGCCATCGACGCCACTTTCAGTCGCTTTGTGGCGGGCGTCATCCAAGTCTTTTACATCACCGTTGCCGACAATAAGCGTCTTGCTGCCCAACTCGTTGCGGATCTCTACTGCCCGCTTAACACGGTCCCAGTGCGCATCTACTTTGGACATCTCTTTGCGAGTGCGCGCATGCAGAATAAGCACCGCAGGCTCTGCTTTAAGAATTTCGGGCAGCCATTCTTCTAGAATGTCTTTGTTATAGCCTAAGCGGGTTTTAACCGAGACTGGCAGCGGACCCGCTCCCCGCTTTGCTGCAGCCACGAGTTCTCGCGCTAACGCCGGATTTAAAATAAGTTTTGCGCCCGCCCCCTGCTTCTCTATCGTACGGTCAGGGCAGCCCATGTTTATGTCGACACCATCAAACCCCAGCTTGCGCGCGAGGGCAGCGGCTTTTTCCATATGTTCGGGCGTTGCGCTAAAAAACTGCGCCACAATCGGCTTCTCTTCTTTGCTAAAGACAAGGTCGCGCATAAGTTTGGCCCGCCCCTCCTCATGCGCTTTTACCAAGCCGTCTGCCGACACAAACTCGGTATAAAAAACATGTGGTCCGTCCGGTTTTGAATATTTCGCTATGACACGGCGAAAGGCCGCGTCGGTCACATTGGCGAGCGGCGCTAA
>CAZXKI010000072.1:0-3981 GCA_964641145.1 uncultured Candidatus Saccharibacteria bacterium
AAACGGGCTTCTTTATAGTCGGGCGCGAGATCAAACGCTGTTTTAAAGGATGTGAGCGCATTGGACATGTCGCCCTGCTGCAGCTTAGTCATACCGATCTGGAAGAGAATCTGCTGTTTATTCGGCGAATGCTCTGCTGCCAGGTTGAGATACTTAAGCCCCTCGTTATATTGACCAAACTGGTTATAGAAGACTCCCATAAAGAGCTCCAGGCGAGCGTCATTTGCACGCTCTGCAAGCATCTCTTCGCCTGCTGTACGCGCCAGGTCATAGAACTGCTGCTTGACCTCAGGCGCCATCGCAGTGTTTGGGGCAACTGAGTTTGATGCGTACTGGAAGAGCTGTTCAACTACCTCCTGCCTTCCCAATGCCCCCTGGTCGAGTGCAGTCTTAAAGGACGCGAGGTTTTCTTTAGGATCCTTAGGGCCGGTATCGGTGGTAGGGGTAATAGCCTGAATAAGGACTTCTGCACGGGTAATACCAGGTGCGTTAAGCATCCATGCACCACCCAGCAGCACAACCGCTGCCACCGGAGCAATAATTGCAATACCCTGATCTCCTATTGGCTTCGAGAGGAACATGCGCGCCGGCAGTTCGTTGCGGGAAAGCGAGTGTAGGAAGGCAAGAATCAGATAGAAGTAAATCACGCTCATAATATTGTCGAACACAAACAGGTTGTTAAACCCATATGCCACAACAAGACCGAGCAGAGCCGCTTGTTCTGGGACAGACAATGCACTGGAACGAACAATTGCCCATGCAGCAAGCACAAAGAATGAGATATACAGAGCGAATGCCGGAACGCCGCCAGCTACGAACCAATCAAGGAATTGATTGTGCGCACGGTCAAACCACTGCTCCTGCGAGTGCATCGCTGGCTTGTAGTTTGCGTTAAAGATGTAGCTGAAGTTTTCTTGACCCCAACCTGTAAGTGGGCGCTCGAGACCGCCTTTTACTGCCATCGGCCAGATAGCCGTAAAGCGCGACATGGTAGTCGGGTCGTCGAGAGAAATAGAAGCCAGACGGGCAAGAAGCGGAGTCTGACGTATAAACGTAGTGTCTTTAAATGCAAAGAAGAGGCCTGCAAGCACTACAATGGCACCCAAGCTGCCCAGTGCAATCTTGCGAAGCGGTGCCCACTCCCTACCCTTTGCTCTCCATACAATATAGAGAGCCATTACGATAAGACCTCCCACAAAGCCGAGTGCGGCGCCGCGAGTCTCTGTAAAGAAGAGGCTGATTATCTGCAGTACGATAGCGCTGCCATAAAAGACCTGCATACCCACCGTAAGGCGCTCGCGCAGCATCATAAAGAAGGTCAGGAAGATGTGAATGAGCATGTAGACCGCCAAATACGTTGCATTACCGAACGTAGTGTCGATACGCGGACCGCTTTGTGATGAGATAAGCGTAGGATCAATAAGCTGAGCAATACCGTACAGACCCATAATCACGCTCGCTCCAATAGAGATACGGAAGAAGATATCCCACCAACGATTCACCGTAAGCACGGCGCCTGTTACCAAAAAGAGGCCGTACAGGTGAATGAGGGTTACATAACCCTCCATACGCTCAAAGTTGCTCCAAAAACTTTTTACCGGATCAACGCTAAACAGCGTGGCAATACCCATCCACGCGACAAAAGCCATGACACTCCAGAAAATCCACGAGGTCTTGGGGCGATAGGCCGGGTCGCGCAGTGCCAGCAATAGATAGACCAGCACTAAGACTTCTACGATGATCCTAAAAGCAAAATTCTTCCCCGTAATAAAGGGGAAGAAAAGGTTTAGTCCAAAAAAGGAGCCACCAGAAGCAATAATAAAGGCAATGAAGGGCACGAGTGCAATCAGGCCAAGCGCTGCCCAATTAAGGTATTTTGTGTATGGCATACGCAGGAAACTATAGCACAAAAGGAAAAGGAGGCGATTGCTCGCCTCCTTTTGGTTTTTCTGGCTTGTCGGCTACTTGCCGGCAAGCAGGCCTTCGATCGCCTGCTTCATGTTGGCAACGGCGGTACCGGGCTCTTGGTGCGGAATGACCTGCTCCTGATCCCGGAGCATATCGTCCCGCACGCCCTCATGACCGGTCCGAGCCTCCAACAAGGCCTCGGAGAGCGTATCGTAGTCGCTGTCTTCGTGATCGGGATAGATGTGAATCATCGCGTTCGAGTCTACGAAGTACCCCTCCTCGCTCCCCGAAATCCTCTTCAGGAACTTCTGCGCCATCGGGGTGTAGAAGTCGATGACCGGGATGCGGCGACAAATGCCGTGGATCCCGCTGCTCGAGTTGAAGCGCTGGACGATTACGTCGGCACCAGGGATTATCTGGTCGGTCTTCACGCCGTCCGGGATCATCATTACGGTGATACCGAACTCCTCGTTGAAACTGCGGAGCTGATCGTACATCTCCGATGTGATCCTCTTCTCCCCCGGATGCGGAGCAATGACCACTCGCACCGGGAAGTCGGGCTGCACGATCTCCGAGGCCGCCTCGATCACCTCACTGCAGAAGTGAATCATCATCACGGCGTGGTTCTCGCCGGCGGCCAGGATAACGAAGTCGTCATCTGTGGCGCCGGTGAGCTTGCGCGCTTCCTCCCGGCTGACCGGCAGGAAGTAGTCGCTCCAGAGCGGGTTGTAGGTACAGGTCACCTCCGCGTTCGGGAAGATCTCATACGCCCCCCTTTCGTCCTCCCCGGGAGCAATGACGAGCACCAGGCTCGCTTGCTCGCGGAACGGCTCGAAGGAAATCCGGTTGTAGGCGCCGAACGTGTCGGAGTAGAAGCCAAAGCGAGTGCCAGCGCCGACCGCCGCACGCGCCGCGGCCACTTCGACCACAGTGTTCTCGGGCGGGTTCGACATGCCAATCAACACGAAGTCGGCGTCCTGCACTGCCTCGACGACCTCCTCCTCGTTGAGCGGATTCTTGCCACCGAAGCTGAGGAAAGCCTTGCCGGGCAGAATTTCGTTGAGACGCTCGAATGCCTTTGAAGCCGCCATGTCATTGGCGACGTATACGATCTTCAGGTTTTCCAACGATACCTCCTGTGTGTTGCATACACGAAAAAGTCCCTTTACGGGACTGACTTACCAACAAGATTAATACCACTATTTTTTAGTTTTGACAATTACGACTGCAGGCTTGCATACCCTTCCGACTGCATGCGGGTTAAGCGCGTAAAGTAGGAGTCCGGATTATCCAAAAGCTCTTGTGGTGAGCCCTCTTCCGCAATAACGCCGCCATCAAGCGCGATAATCTTGTCTGCCTCCATAACGGTTGAGAGCCGGTGGGCAATAATAATCATCGTCATAATGCCGTGCAGTGCCTGGAGCGCCTCATGGATTGCGTGCTCTGACTCTCCGTCGAGTGCTGACGTAGCTTCGTCCAAGATAAGAACGTCAGGCTCCCGCGCAAGGGCGCGAGCAAGTGCGATGCGCTGTCGTTGCCCTGCCGAAAGCTCTACACCACGCTCTCCTACCAACGTGCGCGAACCATGAGGAAGCTTCGCCACCACATCAGCCAAACCAACCGTACGCAGCGCCTGCTCTGCCGCCTCTTCGCTTACTGAGTCATCATAAAAACGCACATTATTAAGTACGGTGTCGTTAAGCAAGAAAAAGTCTTGCGACACATACGCAACATGCGAGCGCCACTCAAGCAGTTTTATGTCCTCCATAGGTTTGCCATCTACATGTATAGCGCCTGCAGTGGGTCGAAGCAGGCGCAGCAGAAGATCCGCGATAGTTGTCTTGCCCGCCCCGGAAGGGCCTATAACGCCAACCGTGTCCCCCTTACGAATGGAAAGGTTGACTCCTTTGAGCACCTGGTCGCGGCCCGGATATCCAAAAGATACATTTTTAAAATCGATAGTTTTTTCAAAACGAAACGATCCAGTGCCACGCTGCACTTCTTTATTCTCGCGAAGTGCGCGCATAAAGTGGATCACTGATGCCGCATACGGAAGCTGCTGGTTAATGTCTG
>CAZXKI010000073.1:0-3931 GCA_964641145.1 uncultured Candidatus Saccharibacteria bacterium
TAGGGCCAATAACAAGTACAAGCTTTCCTTTCATGATTTAGTACTCGCGAATAGAGAGTTGCGCATCAACTTTGCGCGCAAGATCAAGCACTACTGACACCACAATGAGCAGTGCGGTGCCGCCGATGGCGAGCGCCTGGATACCCGTCATGTACTGCACCACAATCGGCAACACTGCAATAATTGCGAGGAAGGCTGCGCCTACAAAGGTCGTGCGGGTAATGATCTTACCCAAGTGTTCCTGGGTAGAGCCGCCTGGGCGCACGCCAGGGATAAACGCACCGTTCTTCTGAAGGTTTTCAGAGATCTGGTGAGGATCAAACGTAACCGCCGTGTAGAAGTAGGTAAAGAAGAACACAAGGATAAAGTAGAGGCCGCCATAGAGCAGCTGGTTCTGGAGGCCGCCCAAGATAGAGTTAGCAACGCCGGCCAACAGTGGATTGCTTGAGGTCGAGAAAAACGTTGCAAACATTTGCGGCACCAATAGGAACGAGAGCGCAAAGATGATCGGGATCACACCTGCCTGGTTGAGACGGAGCGGCAGGTAGGTTGAGGAGCCGCCAAAGAATTTCATGCCACGCACGCGCTTAGCATAGGTAACTGGCACCGGACGCTCTGCTTCAGAGATAAAGACTACTGCTGCAATGGTGACGAGCGCAGCCGCAACAAAGGCGAGGTATATCGGGAGCTGAGTTGAGTCGAAGGTAAAGAGCGCCTGGCTGACCTGGGTTGGGAGGCCTGCAACGATACCTGCAAAGATGATAAGCGACACACCATTGCCAATGCCGTACTCAGAGATAAGCTCGCCGATCCACATGAGAAGCACTGAGCCTGCAACAATCACAATCAGGTTGGTTGCAAACTGGAACGGCGTAAGCATTGAGAGCACGCCTGCCCGTTCGAAGATCATAAGGAAGCTAATGCCCTGCACGATCGCCAAAGGCAACGTGAGGTAGCGAGTGTATTGTGCAAACTTCTGACGGCCGATCTCCCCCTCCTCCTGATACATCTGCTTAAAGCGTGGCACCATAAGCGTGAGGAGCTGCATGATAATGGATGCCGTAATGTACGGCGCAACGCCCATCATCACAATAGAGAGGCTTGAAAGGCCACCGCCTGAAAAGAGGTTGAGGAGTCCAAAGAATTGGTTGTTAGCAAAAAAGAGTTCGAGCTGAGTGGCGTTAATGCCCGGAATCGGGATAGCTGAAAGAACCCGGAACAAGGCCAAGGCGCCAACAACAAAGAGAATTCGGTTCCTAAGCGAGCGGTCCGAGAGGAGAAGGGTGAGTTTTTGTGCAAAGCCAGTCATGGCACTTACACTACCACTGAACCACCCACTTGTTCAATCTTAGTACGTGCAGAGGCTGAAACCTTGCAACCTGCAATAGTAAGCTTCTTGGAAAGTTCGCCGTCACCCAAGATCTTAGCTGTCTTGCCCTCAACCAAAAGACCGCGCTCAACAAGCACCTTAGGATTTATAGTGTCCCCCGCGGCAAAGTAACGCTCAAGAGTAGAAACGTTAAGCACGGTTGGTTTGTCCTCAATACTCTTAAAGCTGTAACCGCGCTTTTTAGGAAGCTTCTTAAGCTGCTCGCGGATAGCGGGCATCATCTTGTGACCTGCACGAGCCTTCTGACCCTTGGTACCACGACCAGAGGTTTTGCCCTTGCCAGAGCCGCGGCCACGGCCGACGCGCTTCTGCTTACGGTGCGATGTTTTGCGTTTGAGTTCGTTGAGCTGCATAAAATTTAGGCCTTAAGTGACTTGAGTGCTTCGATAGCCGCACGTGCATTGTTCAAGCCATTTTTGCTGCCTGAGTGCACCTTAGCAATGATGTTAGTTACGCCTGCAAGCTCCAAGACCGGGCGTACTGAAGAACCGGCGACCAAACCACGACCATGTGCCGGCATCATGCTTACGATTGAAGCTGAGTATTTAGCCTTAACATCGTGAGCAATAGAGTTGTCCTTGGTCAACGGTACGGTAATCATGTGTTTCTTTGCGTTGCGGACTGCCTTGTCGATAGCAAGCGTCGTGTCGCCTGCTTTGCCAACACCCACACCCACTTTACCCTTCTTGTTGCCAATGATGATAGAGACGCTAAATGAGAAGCGGCGACCGCCTGAAACCACGCGGGCTACACGGCGGATATTGATCATCTTTTGGTCGTACTCGCTCTTGCGTTCCTGGCGTGCACGTGGGTTTCCGCCGCGACCGCGACGATCTCCGCCCCTGCCACCACGGCGCCCGCGACCGTCAGCGCCAGCTTCAGGAGCTGGGGTCTGAGGCACTACACTTGCATCCACTTCGGGAGCAACTGCTGGCACTGCGTTATTCTCTTGTTCTTTGATATCTGACATATATTAAAATTTGAGCCCACCTTCGCGTGCGGCGTCTGCGAGTGTAGCAACTCTGCCGGTATAACGGAAGCCTCCGCGATCGAACACGACTTCACTAATACCTGCTGCTTTGGCGCGCTTTGCAAGCTCAACACCGAGCATTTTGGCAGCATCAGTCTTCTTTGCCTTTGCTGCAACATCCTTTGTGCTGCCCGACACTAACGTCTTGCCTGCCACATCGTCAATAATCTGTGCGTGGAGGTAGCGGTTTGACTTGTATACCGCTAGGCGGGGGCGTGCAGCGGTGCCCATAACCTTTGCGCGAATGCGGTTGTGGCGACGACTGCGACCAATTTGTTTTGCAATAGTCTTAATCATAGTGGTTTATGCAGCCTTCTTACCCTGCTTGCGGCGGATCACTTCGCCCTCAAAACGAATACCCTTGCCCTTGTACGGCTCTGGCTTCTTGAGTGCGCGGATATTTGCCGCAAACTGGCCTACAGCCTCTTTGTTCGGACCTGCGATTGAAAGTACACCCTTCTCTATCGTTACCGTAAGACCTTCAGGAATAGCGACCTTAACGGGGTGGGAGAAGCCAAGTGCAAGGTTAAGGGTTTTACCCTGCACATCCCACTTGTAGCCAACGCCCTCGATAAGAAGTTTTTTAACAAAACCTTGATTTACACCCTCGATCATATTGCGGACATGTGAGGCGTAGGTGCCAAGCAACGCCTTTGCTTCAAGCGTTTCAGACTTAGTAGAGATCTGCACACCTTCAGAGCCAACCTCTACAGAGATAAGGCGGTTGCCTTCGCGGGTAAGCGTAGCTTTAGGACCTTTAACCTCGATGTCACCGTTTTTAACGGTCACTTCGGTCTTAGGCGGTATAGCGATGGGGCGTTTAGCAAGACGTGACATACAATTACCAGATTTCAAACAATACTTCCCCGCCAACACGCTTCTCGCGGGCCTCTTTGCCAGTCAACACACCAGCCGGGGTTGAGAGGACAAGAAGACCGTGACCGCGCTTGACCGGCTTCACTTCACGTACACCCATGTACATGCGGCGTGAAGGCTTAGAAATTCTCTTTGAACCCGTGATAACCGGGCGGCCGTTTTTGTAAGCGAGCGTAATAGTAAATGAGTTATTTTTCTTTTGTTTAGAAACTTCTTTTACATACCCCTCTTTCTCAAGCAGGTTAGCAAGAGCAGTGGTCATTTTTGATGCGGGAATAGCAACCGTCTCTTTGCCGGTCATACCTGCATTGCGCAAGCGCACCAAAAAGTCTGCAATAGGGTCAGTTACCATGATGATTTCTTAATACCTGGAATAAGACCCTCGTTTGCCGCCTCGCGGAAGCAGGCGCGGCACATGCCGAAATCGCGCATAAAAGCGCGCTTGCGGCCGCAACGGAAGCAACGGCGAACAACCCTCGACTTAAATTTCGGGGCCTTGTTTGAGCGTGCAACTGTGGACTTTTTTGCCATACGTGGATGGTTTACCCCCTTACTTTCGTCCTTTAGAGGTTATGATTCTGCCGGTTTGCCTCGCCGAAACGACTAAGCGGCACCTATCAGAAAAAAGGAGCCCT
>CAZXKI010000074.1:0-3931 GCA_964641145.1 uncultured Candidatus Saccharibacteria bacterium
GTCTATTTCAATCGGCGCATACATTGAGTCTTTGTAGTGCGGATAGTGACCCGACTTTTCATACAGCTCAAGGCGCGCAAGATCTGGTGTCTCTACGTGGAGGTAGCCGCGCTTAGTCTCTTCTTCGATAACAAAATTCTCTAGCTCGCGTTTGATGATTGCGCCTTTGGGGAGAAACATCGGCAAGCCTTTGCCCACTGTCTGGTCTATGTAAAAAAGTTCCAGTTCCGGACCGATCTTCTTATGATCATTCTCTTCCATATATAAACCACATACTACCGCTTATAAAATTTTTAGCAAAAGGGAAAGCGGCGCCTCATGGGCGCCGCTTTGCACGGGTGGTGATCTGGGTGCATACGAACATAAGATCCACGTAGGCGTCGTGATACGCAGGGCCGCTCTCGGCCGACATGAGGCGTTGAGGTGCCGTACACGTCAGGATATCTTTGTTCCACGATGACGCATTGAAGGTCGTCTGGAACTCTTTGAGGATTTCGTCAGGGATGTGATCCTCGAAGTTATATTTCAACATCCTTCGGCTGACATCTATCAAGTCTTCGTCTGCGGATGGTTCGACCACTCGCAGTGTTGCGCGTCTCGGCATGAGAGTTCCTCCGTTGAGACCGTCTAGTCCGGACTATACGACGCTGAGAGCAATAGGCAAGTTTCTCACAGGATGTACTTCTTAATAAAAAGAAATCCCGGCCGCGCAGGTGGTGCGCAGCCGGGATGGGGCCCGGTTTATCCGGGCAACAGAACACCGTCGACGAATGCGATGTCCTTGCAGTAGTCAATGGCGTCGTCTCGCATTTCCCGAACGCCGTTGAAGAAATGGACGATGGGGTCGTAGACAGGTTCGCCCTGTACCAAGCGCACCAGCATGGTCAGGTTGGGGGAGTTTTCGGACGCACGGTCTTGAGCAATCTCTTCCAGTGCGCCGGCTGCGATGATGCCGAGCTTCATGTGGTGTTCCTCAAGTTGAGTCGCGGGGCTTCCTAAGATACTTTACAATGCTTTTAGCTTGTCGGCAACCATTGAGAGCTCGCCATTGCGCTCAGACAAGCGGCCCTTAAGAGCGATAACGTTCTCGGGTTTCAATATTTCTTTAAATTCAGCATAGGTGCGGGGAAACACCGCTGCTTCAAGAGTGCCGTCAAAATCAGCTATTTTTACAAATGCCATCTGGTCGCCGCCGCGGGTAAGTATGGTGCGAATATCTTCGATCATACCGGCGGCGACTACGGTCATACCGGGCGGCATTTTTGCCTTGAGTTCGGTTAGGGTCATGGGGCGCTTGTCGAGCTTTTCTTTAAAGCGGTCGAGCGGATGGCCGGAAACGTAGAGGCCTAACAGCTCTTTTTCCCATGCGAGACGTGACGCCATCGGAGCTTCAGGTGCCGGTGGGAGCTTAAGTTCTGCCATTTCCTGCATGCCGGAAAATAATGAATCGTGGCCGTTGTCGTGGGCCGCGTCGCGGTGGAACTGAAGCATGAGCTCGATATGGGCAAGCATTTGCCCGCGCTCGCCAAAGTTGTCGAGCGCTCCGCACTGTATAAGCGACTCAAGTCCTTTTTTATTGAGACCCTGTGTTTTGATGCGGCTCAAGAAGTTGGAAAGAGAAGTAAAGGGGCCGTTTGCTTTACGTTCTGCGATAATCTCGTCGGCAACGCCGCGGCCAAAATTTTTAATCGAGTAGAGCCCGAAACGGATCGAGTCCTGCTCTATATCGCCGGCAAGCTTAGCCGCCTTTTCAGTGCGGCCCGATTTTTCGCTAATCAGTGCGGTAAAGTCGCCAAAGCTTTCGTTAACATCCGGCGCAAGGACGGGAATGCCAAGGCGCTTACACTCGCCGACGTAAATGCTCACCGTGTCGATATCGCCCGCTTCGGCAGTAAGCAGGGCAGACATGTACTCGACGGGGTAGTTAGCCTTCATGTACGAAGTCTGGTAGGCCACTTTGCCGTAGCTTGCTGCGTGCGCTTTGTTAAACCCATACGCGGCAAAAGGCTCGATCAGCTTCCACAGCTTTTCTGCAAGCTGGGGTTTAAGTTTGCCGAACTCGATAAAGCCCTTGATGAGCTTCTCTTTCTCCGCGGCCATAACTTCGGGAATTTTCTTGCCCATCGCTTTGCGCAGTTTGTCGGCCTCGAGCCAGCTGTAGCCCGCAAGTTTAATAGCCGTAAGAAGCACGTCGTCTTGATACACCAACACGCCGTACGAGAAGTCCAAGAACTCTTTCATGCGAGGGTCGAGGTAGTGAATGAGTGCCGGGTTGTGCTTGCGTTCAATATATTGCGGAATCGTTTCCATAGGGCCAGGGCGGAAGAGTGCCACCATTGCGTTGATGTCGTGAATGGACGAAGGCTTAAGTTCCTTAAGATAGCGGGTCATGCCAGCGCCGTTTAGCTGGAACGTGCCCTCGGTGTGGCCCACCGCAAGCATCTCAAATGTTTTTTTATCGTCGAGCGGAATATTTTCGATATCTATGGTGATGCCGCGGGTAGTCTCCACCAGCTCAACTGAGTGGGCGAGGATCGACAGGTTGCGGATACCCAAGAAGTCGAACTTAAGGAGACCTGCCTCTTCAATCGAGTACATGTCGTACTGCGTAATAATCTTGCCGC
Source organism: uncultured Candidatus Saccharibacteria bacterium (assembly GCA_964641145.1). GTDB lineage: Bacteria > Patescibacteriota > Minisyncoccia > Phycocordibacterales > SBAW01 > GWA1-54-10. Next base: position 2,625 of record CAZXKI010000074.1, read on the forward strand.
CCTTGGGGTCGAGTTGGAGCGGGGCGTACTCAACTAACGGTCCAGGAGAAATAACGACGCCTGCAGCGTGCACAGAAATGTGGCGAGCGTTGCCTTCGATCTTGCGCCCTAGGTCGATGATCTCTTTTACCTCGCGCTCGTTTTTATACATGGTGCCCAGCTCGGCGCTTTCTTGAAGTGCGCGCTCAAGCGTCATGGGAAAGCCTTGGGAGCCAAATGGGACCTCTTTAGCAATACGGTCGCCCAAGCCGTAGGGGTATCCCAAGGCGCGCGCAACGTCGCGCACGACACCGCGGGCTAGCATGGTGCCGAAGGTGCCGATCTGCGCCACGTGGTCAGCACCGTATTTCCTGCGGGCATACTCAATAACCTCGTCGCGTCGGTTGTCGGCGTAGTCCATGTCGATATCGGGAGCAGAGGGGCGCTCGGGGTTGAGAAAGCGTTCGAAGGGGAGTTGGTAGTCAAGCGGGTTTACGTTTGTAATACCAGTAACGTAGGTAACCAACGAACCTGCAACCGAGCCTCTGATCGTGGTAAGAATTTTATTTTTACGGGCAAAGGCAAGCAGGTCGGCTACGGTTAAGAAGTACGGCGCGTAGCCTTTTTTAGTGATGATGCCGAACTCATACTCAACACGGTCGCGCACCCGAGGATCGTTCTCAAGTCCACGGTCTTTAATGCCGTTTTCGATCAGCTTGCGCAGCTCTTGTTCAGCATTTGATCCTTCGGGGATAGAGAAGGCGGGGAACACCCAGCTCCCGAGCGGCAGTTCTACGTTGCAGCGCTCGGCAAGCTCAACAGTTTTTTGCAGTGCTTCAGCAGAGAAATGTTTGGCCATTTCTTTTGCATCGAAAAATGAGTAGTCCTTTTCTTCCCCGTTAAGGTCGCCATCGTCTTGTGGTGCGCCGGTACCGATGGCGCACAGGGTTTCCCATGCCCGTCGATCTTCGGGTTTCAAGTAGTACGTCTCGTGCAGCGCGACCGTCTTGTCGTGAGGGTCGAGCAGAATAACGCCCGCTGAGTGTTCGCCCAGCATGGCAGGTGTGACCGTAGGATTTTCTGGAGTTTCAAAGTGAGCTTTGGTTACTAAGGCAAGCAGATTTTTGTAGCCATCAAAATTTTCTGCATACAAGAGCATGCGTTTGCTGTCGCCTATGTGCACGTCGACACCGATGATCGGTTTGATCCCGGCCTTTTTGCATTCTTTATAAAAGTCGATGGCGCCGTACAGGTTGTTGAGGTCGGTGAGCGCGAGTGCTTCGCACCCAGCTTCCTTAGCGGCTGCAACAATATCTTCTATCTTTGGC
>CAZXKI010000075.1:0-3865 GCA_964641145.1 uncultured Candidatus Saccharibacteria bacterium
AGAAATATTTCTTAACTCGATTACATCATCGGTAAGCACGAGCTTCTGGGAACCGTTAACCGTGGAAATAAGTTGAGTGTTGTAGTTGAAAATACCCGTATCAGGATCGTTAATAAAGGTGTAAGAGGGCGCGGTTACGTTACCATCAGCTGTCAAGAATTTTGTACCTGCTTGTATGGAAGCGGGTGTATACACTGATTTACTTCCATATGCTCTCAACCACGTCGTGTCGGTCATATACCATCCGCCGCCATAGGTTTGTGAATACCACCCAGTATTGCCGTACGTTCTAAGCCAACCGCCTCCGTCATCACGCAACACACCTTCTGGAGAAGAAATGGAGCCGTCTACTTGCAAGTTCCCATACACTGCCAAACTATTAACGCCAAGTGCCCCATTTTTTACCTGACTTGCAGTGCCCACATTAATAGGAGCCGAGACGTTACTGTTGGGCGGCGTCCCTGTTGGCCCTGTCCAGGCAATTACCGTTACCGCCCCAAGCAAGGCACCTGCACCTATTACAAACCCTTTAATCGCAATTGCTGCAAGAACATTCTTTCGCATAGAGGTGCCTTTTATATTTCTTCGTACTCTGGGATCACTGTGACGGTTGCCTGACCTGAAGGCGCTGAGCCGCACGTGAGCGTAAAGATTGTTGTTTGACCAATATTATTCGATGCACGGGTACCCTCAGTACCATTCGGCGGATTGACTGTAACCGAGAAGCCGTTGGTGCCCGTGATACTGCATCCTCCTGCCGGCGGATTATTTACGGTATAGCGCAGAGTCGTAGGGGTTCCGGCGCGAACTCGGCTCGGTGAAGCGGAGAAATTTACTATGCTTGGAGAAGGAGGCAACACTATTACATTAGACTCATCGTTGTCGCTTGAGCTGCTACAACCAGGATCTGCCATGTCTATAAAGGCATCGCCGTCATTATTTATACCGTCAGAACACTGCGGAACAGAGGTTGGCACACATTGATTAGTAGTTGTGTTCCAAGTGTAGCCCGTAGGAACACACCTGCCTCCATTCGTAGCTGGATTTACACAGTTTGTGGGAATGGATGACTGTGTGCCAGGGATATCGATGGGGCATATATCGTACGCTACACTAACTGTCTTGTTTGCGTTCATCGTAACAGTGCAGGTACGAGCCGTAGCATTTGTGGTGTCACAGCCGGTCCATGCCATAAAGTTAGATGTTCCAACTGTAGCCGGTGCTGTCAGAGTAATAGCAGTACCATCTGTAATGCCTGTCTTTACGTAGTTGGTCGTACCATTATTGCCCGTTGGACTAGAAGCAATTACCGCACCAGTAGCGCCAGTAGAGTTGACCGTGAGCGTGCGGGTAATTGCCGCTGTGTATGCCACAGAGACCGTCTTGTCGGCACTCATAGCAACCGTACAGGTGCGAGCCGTAGCATTCGTGCTGTCGCAGCCAGTCCAAGCCGAGAAGTTAAAGGTGCCTGAAGTTGCCGGAGCAGTAAGAGTAATGCTGGTACCGTTTGGAATAGCACTGCGAACGTAATTGGTCGTACCACTGTAGGTAGCAACAGAACCTGTGACTGCCACCCCTGCAGTGCCTGTAGAGTTGACCGTAAGAGTGCGTGTGACCGCGGCTGTATACGCTGCACTAACCGTCTTGTTAGCATTCATGGTAACGGTGCAAGTGCGTGCCGTTACATTGGTACTATCGCAGCCGGTCCAGGCAGAAAAGTTGGCAGTACCAGCGAGGGCGGGCGCCGTAAGAGTAATGGCTGCGCCGTTAGCAATACCAGTCTTTACGTAGTTGGTTGTGCCGTTGTTGCCCGCAGGGCTAGAGGTAATCACGGCACCCGTAGCACCTGTCGAGTTGACTGTGAGGGTGCGAGTGACCGCAGCATTCACGCTCACGGTTACCGCACCGCCATAGTTGGCCCACGAAGGAAACTTGGATGTTCTGATTTGAGGGGTAAAAGTGCGCGTAACTCCTCCCGCTGAAGTGTAGGAGTAATTAATGTCGGCCGTTGTACCCGTAGCTCTAACGGTAGCGCCCTCCATAATGCGAGTTTCGAGAATCTGGTCATCGACAGTGTCGGTAGTGAAGTTGGCATGGATCACGACGTTTGTAGCGTCGTTAACTGTAGTGTTGGTGTTATAGGCAACGCTGTTTGCCTGAATACGGCTTACAGGTGTAGCGGCAGTATTAATATAGAGCTGCATCTTTGGCCCATTGCGTCCAGCAGTAGAAAAACTGATAGTCCCTGGAGTTTCTACCTTGGAACCAGAGCGAGCATTGGCGACGCATCGCAACGAGTACACCCCGTCACCTGTAGGGATAAATTCAACTGACCGGTTAATATCGTTGTTTCCATAAGCCGACAGCGAATCTTCCCTGCTAACCCTGTCAAAAAGATCAATGATACGAGCTGATTCGCATTTAGGATCACCGCTTACCGAACGAGAACAGAACGTATTAAAATAGTTCACCTGATACGGTTGGCACGCCCATTCAACCGTTACCTTTTGGCCGGCGGGTACGATAATAGGGCGGGAAGACGCATCTCCGCGGCCTATAGCGCCAGATTGTATGCCGAGCTGTACAAAAGGTTTATCCATCGCTTCCTGGTTTCTGTCTGAAGCAGCAATGCCCTGGAGTTCAGCTTTGGTCATAGTAAACCGATCGCTCGAGAACAGGCCTGAACCGCCTATTTTGCTAGCAACATTATTTTGTGTTGCGTCATCTTTTATCGTGAAGGCAATATTAAACAAACCTTCAAGATCTACTGGGTCATCATTACCGGCCTTTCTTTGAAAGCCTATACTTGGCTTCTCCCAAAACAGTTTCCATCCATCAAAGTCGTCCCCTCCACCAGGGCTGGTCCCTCTAAAGTAAGAAGCGCCGCCGTTTGAAGGATTGTTTGTCTCGTACGCCGCAAAAACACCAAAAATATTGAAATTGTCGCTGTTGCCGTAGTTAATAGCACAGGTTTTTGCACTACCCGCATTCTTGTACGAACATCCGCGCGGCGCAGGATTGCCGTTGTCACCTACACCAACACCGGAGCTACCGGTCCAGTTGCCAGCATCAAGATTACCCTTTGGACCTACTGCTGCATTTGAGTTATTAAATGACCTAAAATTGCCGTTATTTTTAACTGCCCAGTACAGGCCGGCGGTTTGCGAATCTGTATCGTAAGAGTTAGAGGCAAAGTTTGCCGAAACGCCACCACTGATAACAAGCGCTGCCATTACAAGAAAAGCCGCCCCTCCGGTCAACTTAGCTAACTCAAGAAGCTTTTTTTCTGAAAGATGTTTGAAATATTTCAACATACGAGTAGTAGAATAATCTATTCTTGAACGCCCACTTCAAGCTCTGCTGTAGGCTTTTCAACCGGAACAAATGACACGGTGACACCATAGCTAAAGCTGTCCTCATTGCCACCAAATGTGCCGCTACGGAAGAGCCATACGGAACCCTCCTTGGTAGAAGATGGTACAAACTCAACTGCAGCAGTAAACGGCACTTGAGCCTTAGCAAACGTGCTGCCTTCTGCCCTTGCCTTACCTGTACCAAGGACCGTGCCGTCAAAATCGCGGACCTCAATGGAAAATTCTCCCTGAGCATCGAACCACTCCGATGATGCGCTTCCCGAGAAAGAAAGTGGGGACGTGACGTAGTCTTCATAGGCTAAATCGTTGAGCACAAGCTCAGCCTCAAGATCGTTTATAGAAGGGGCTGGAGATATAAGAGAGTTATACAAGAAATATCCCCCCACAACTACAATCAAAACTATGCCACCTACAAGGAGCATCTGCCTACGTTCCATACATATATATAGTACAGCCTTTAATAGGCCGCGCCGGTATGTCTACGCTCAGTT
>CAZXKI010000076.1:0-3746 GCA_964641145.1 uncultured Candidatus Saccharibacteria bacterium
CCTTTCCCTCACGGTACTAGTTCACTATCGGTCTTTAAAAGTATGTAGCCTTACCGGTTAGTTCCGGCACATTCACTCAAGCCATTCGTGTCTTGAGCTACTCAAGGACATTGTAAAAGTTGTTTCGTTTTCGCCTACAGGACTTTCACCTTCTAGGGTGCTGCTTCCCAGCAGCTTCGGCTAACAAAACAATTTGTAACTTTTTTCTGGTCGAACCAGATAACAATGCCTTACGACCCCGCGAATTTCTCGTACCACTCAAATAAATTTGAATGGTCTGAGAAACTCGACGGTTTGGGCTAGATTCGTTTTCGCTCGCCGCTACTAACGAAATACCTGTTGGTTTCTTTTCCTCTCGGTACTGAGATGTTTCACTTCCCGAGGTTTGCACCTGCCTTGCGGCAGGTTCTAAAAATTTCTTTCTAGAGAGTTTCCTCATTCGGAAATCTTCGGATTGTAGGTTGCTTGGCACCTCCCCGAAGCATATCGCCGCCACGCCGCGTCCTTCATCGCCTTTCAAAGCCTAGGCATCCACCATACGCCCTTAAGTTTCCATTGTTCCCGCATAGGAACAAAAAGAAGCTTGAGAACCGCAATAATTTGTTGTTTCTATTTTCTTACATTTTTTCTTTACCTGCCCACTTATGCAACACACAAAAAGACCCACACGGAAGTGGTTGCACAGTGGAATTCAATTATCAAAGTTCACGTTCACTATGAGACTAAAAAATCCCGCTCTTCGCGGGATCACACACAGCTAAAGCCGCTAGTGATTCACCGCAATTTCGCTTGGATAGTAGTCAACATATTGAACGCTGTTGAGTATATACTCCCCTTCTATATGTGTCAAACATAGCAAAACCGCCCCGGTAAGGGCGGTTTTGCGGCCTAAATACTAGGGATTTTAACGACGACCCATGTCCTCACGGGTGCGCTCAATGAAGCGAGCTGCTGCATCTTGACCACCCAAGCCAAAAGCGAGGCCAAAGGCGAGAGAAAGAGCAACCACAATGCCCATGAAGAGCGTCTGGAAATACTGCGCCGCAATGCCGAGCTGAGAAAGCGCAACAATGATAGCGAAGCCCCAGATAGCCCAGCGAGCAATCGTGCCAGCAAATCCAGCGGAGCGGATTCCTGCTGCACGTGCAGCACCAGTAACTACGCCCTGCATAAGCTCAGCAATAACTGCACCAGCGAGAATGATCAGGACCGCGACGATAACCGTCGGGAGGAACGAGACCACCACCTGCTGCAAGAAGAGCGTTACCGGTGTAAGACCGAGTGCCTGCAGGGCCGCCATCAAAAAGACGATGATGACAAACCACTTCACAAGTCCGCCCAAGAATGCACCTGAGTCGAGGCGATAGCCTGCGCGCTCAACAACACCCTCAACGCCTGCGCTCTTGAGCGCATGGTCAACCTTAACCGCGCGCACTGCCTGCGCAACGATGCGGCCGAGCAAAGACCCGAGGAACCAACCGATAATGAAAACAATGACCGCAAACACAAAGTTCGGAATGAAGGCAATGGTGCTCTGTAGCAAATTCGAAAACGATTGCTGGAGCACTTCAGCCCACGTCTGGACAATCATATACAAACTCTTAACTCTAATAATCCGACCTAATAAAGTTCGACATATTCATTGTAGCAACACACAAGTAGCCTGTCGCGCTTTATGTGGATACGAAAAGCCTTATTTCAAGCCAATGTCGAGACGATCGTGGACGATCTTGTGCGGAAAGTCGAACACGTCTCTCACCAGACGGTCATTCATGTTGAGTCGGTAAAAGAAGTCGTCAGTGCTCATAGCGGCGTAGCGTACCTCCTTCCCTATCTCCGCCTCAAGATGTTGAATGCGGTTGATCAATTTCTTCTCATTAATTCGCTCGCCGACAATAAGCAAGTCGAGGCGGCCCTCCCATTCGTTTGCAAAGATGCCCGCCAACACGACCAACTTGAGCGCGCCTACAGCACGGAACCTTTCGTACATTTCTTGCGAACGTATGGGAGTGTTCAACAGCAAGTTCTGCAGCGCAACAATATACGGCGAGCGGGTATTGAGGCCATAGCGAGCGCCGCTGCTGCGCGAACTATGTTCAAGTATGCCAATGCGCAAAAGCATCTGGATTTCTGTACGCGCATCAGATTCTTTAACTTTGGCGCGAGTAGCGGCGAGCGGCACTGTAAAGGAGTGGCGCGGGTTAAACAAAAAAAGCCGGAGCAGCTTTACCCGTGCGGCAGATCCAAAAAGTTTTGTCAGCGTATCAGTCATACAGAAAGTCAGCGTAGCACTGCATATTTTATTCGAATAACCCTATCAAAGCAAAAATCCCCGACTGGGGATTTTTGCGGGACCTTTGTCAACAGTGTTATTTGAGCTCGACTTTGCCGCCAGCTGCTTCGACTGCCTTTTTGAGCACATCTGCCTCTTCCTTCTTCATACCCTCTTTGAGCATTGAAGGAGCTGCGTCTACCAAGTCTTTTGCCTCTTTGAGACCAAGACCGAGTGCGTCTTTGACTGCCTTGATAACTGCAACCTTTTGAGCGCCTGCATCAGTAAGCTGAACGTTGAAGCTGGTCTTCTCTTCTGCTGCTGCACCGCCCGCACCTGCACCAGCTGCTACTGCAACTGCGGCTGCTGAAACGCCCCATTTCTCTTCAATTGCCTTAACGAGAGTGTTGAGCTCAAGCACGCTCATCTTCTCTACTGCTTCGATAATTTGTTCCTGTGTCATGGAATTCTACTTACGTATTAATTTTTAGTTTCTGCCACTTTACTCAACACCACCGCAAAACGCTGACGCGGAGAGTTGATAAGCTGCGCGAACATGCCGCGAAGCGTATCCAATCCCGGAATAGCTGCTATTGAGGTGATCTCATCTTTAGAGACATACTTGCCTTCAAAGATACCTCCTGCAAAGGAAAGATGGCCGCTGAACTTCTTTACAAAGACTGCGAGTTCGCGCGCTGGCGCAAGCTCATCTTCTCCATACGCAAGAGCAACCTCTCCTTCAAGTTCAGGAAATGTGCCTTCGTATTTTGCGCTCTCAAGACCGCGGCGCATGAGCGACTTCTTGGCTACTGTGTAGCCAATATTCTGAGCGCGAAGCGCTTTACGCATTTCGTTCTGCTCTGCCACTGTAAGACCTTTGAAGTTTGCGAACACAAGCGTCTTTGCTTTAGACGCAACTGCCTGCACCTTTTCTACAACCTCTGTCTTCTTTTGTTTTGTAATTGCCATATTGTTTCGGGCATTAAAAATGCCCTCTTAAAGGGCTTGAGTTCGACACCTCGGCCGGATGCTTTCGCAATTAACGCGCCTTAGCGCTACCGACTGTCTCTGGCCCTATGGGAAGCAGATTATCGCGGGAACGCCACCGTGTCAATTGCCGGCACATTTAACGCAGAGGCGGCCACAATGACTCCAAACGACAACGTAATAATAGCTAGGAAGCTAAAAAAGAACCGGAAGAATGTCTTAGTAAAGAAGCGATTCATTACCTTTTATTCTACCAGACAAATACAAAAAACCACCCCTTTCGGAGTGGTTTTTTGTTTGTTGGGCCAATCCCCAACTGGAGGTCTGCGAATTGTCGCTTCGCGAACCTATATCTTCAACTAAGGTTATTAGTTGTCGATTGCTGCTGAGTAGCCAGTGCGGAAGTCTTCTGCAGGAGATGCGCTGACGTTGCTGGTTGCAGCTGTTGCGCTGTCATTTGCGCGATGACCTACGTTTACGAGCTCTG
>CAZXKI010000077.1:0-3655 GCA_964641145.1 uncultured Candidatus Saccharibacteria bacterium
GGCAAGGGCCGACGCCGCCTTCTTTTGGTCGGCCTCGTTATTGTTATTGTGTGTGCGATAGGCGGACTCCTTCTTTCAACCTTGTTTGCCGGCGCAACAGTAACTGTGTATCCGCGCGAAGCAGAGGTAACCGTGCCTCCCACTCTTAATGCCCAACCCAACGCTCCAGTTGGCGCCCTTTCATACGAAATAATGACCGTAACTCGCTCTGCTTCGACTACGGTGCAGGCGACTGGCACTAAAGAAGTCAGCCGTGCTGCCTCTGGTTCGGTTGTTATCTACAATTCCTATAGCAAAGATCCACAGCGCCTTATTGCAAATACACGCTTTGAAGCCCCAGACGGCAAGATCTACCGTGTGCGCGAGTCGGTGGTCGTGCCAGGCATGAATGGCTCTACGCCAGGTTCTGCAACAGCGATGGTATTTGCTGACACACCAGGAGCGTCCTACAACCGCGGCGAAACCCGCTTTACTGTCCCAGGATTTAAAGGTGACCCGCGCTATGACAAGTTTTATGCACAGGCAACCTCAATAAGCGGCGGATACTCTGGCCCTGAACCTACGGTTGCTGCGGCTGACCTAACCAAAGCTCGCGAAGCACTTCAGCAAGGTCTTGCACAGGCGGCACAAAACACTCTAGGCTCACAAATTCCCGCAGGCTACCTTCCTGTTCCAGGCACGATTCAGGTTACGTATAGCGAGATCTCTCAATCGCCAGGGCAGGGCAGCACTGCGGTCTTGGGCCAGAGCGCAACGATGAGTGCGGCAATAGTTTCGCAGGAAGTCTTGGCTCACGTTATTGCCAAGCAATCAGTGCAGGGTTACGCAGGCGAACCGGTGATGTTTAAAGATCCGACTGCAGTAATCATCTCTGCCGCAACCACAACCAAGCTATCTGACGGTCGTATCACGGTTAACCTGCAAGGCAGTCCGACCTTGGTGTGGCGCTATGACAGCGGGAAGCTGATCGATGCCTTAATAGGCAAAAATAAAGGCGAATTTGAGGCTATTATAGAGGCATTTGCTCCAGCCATTGTGCGTGCTGAGGCTAAACTCCGGCCGTTCTGGGACGCCTCGTTCCCAGACGACCGCTCTAAAATCAACGTAGTGGAGGGTAAATGAGCCCTTGGTTGACACGCTATAAGGCCTTTGCTAGTATGGGGTACGCTCATTGCTGATGGATACTCAAGAAGGTGAAGTACAGGCGGTTGTCGACGAGGCGCTGCCAAACGCTCTTTTCCGAATCACTACCGATTCCGGAGAGAGTCTTATTGCGTATCTAGCGGGCAAGATGAGGCTGCACCGTATCAAAGTGCTGGTCGGCGACAAGGTCTTGGTAAAACTCGACCCGTACGGCGGCAAAGGCAGGATCACGAGACGTCTGTAATTTTTTTGTGAAAATCAAAGCATCCATCAAAACGCGCTGTGCTAACTGCAAGATGGTCCGACGCAAGGGTCGGTTGTATGTTACGTGCACCAATCCGCGCCACAAGATGCGTCAGGGCTAATAAACATATATGCGTATCTCAGGTATTACACTTCCCAATAAAAGAATCGCGTACGCACTGCTTACGCTCTACGGCATTGGCCAGCCTCGCGCCCGCATGATTTGTGCTGAGGCCGGCGTTGACCATATGAAAATGGCTAACGACTTGACTCCCGAAGAGGAGAACAAGATCCGCGGCATCATCGAAGGCTTTAAAATTGAAGGTGACTTGAAGCGCGAAGTGTCTCAGAACATCAAGCGCCTCAAAGATATCGGCACCTACCGCGGGACCCGTCACCAGCGCCGCCTTCCAGTACGCGGTCAGCGCACTAAAACCAACTCGCGCACTGTCCGTGGCAACGTTCGCAAGACCATGGGCTCAGGTCGTCGCAAGGTTGAAAAGACATAAAAATTGTTGTAATCTACTGACTTAATACCTATGGGTAAGAAACGAATAGTCAAAAAGGGAGGCGAGGAAGGGGCAGGAAGCCGCGCGGCTTCGGGGCGCTCATCTCGCCGCAAACTCGAGTCCGGCATTATCTATGTCGAGGCTACCTATAATAATACTAAGATGGGTCTCGCTGACCCGTCGGGCAATGTGATTGTCTGGTCTTCAAGCGGCTCGCTTGGCTTTGCCGGCGCTAAGAAGGGAACCCCCTTCGCAGCGGCAAAAGTAGGCGAACTCCTTGGCGACAAGGCAACCGAAATGGGCATGAAGGAGGTGGCCGTCGTGGTTAAAGGCGTAGGAGCCGGCCGCGAGTCTTCTATCCGCGCCTTTTCATCGAAGGGCATCCAGATTGCTTCTATTAAAGACATGACGCCGGTGCCGCACAACGGCCCGCGCCCTCCGCGCCCTCGCCGCGTGTAATCACCATTTATATATGCAAATCGGACCAAAGTATAAAATTTGTAAACGCCTGGGCGCATCGGTATTTGAAAAATGCCAGACCCAGAAGTTCCAGCTTGCTGAGGCACGCGCTCCTCGCAAGACTAAAGGCCGCCGCGGCGGTGGCTCTGACTATGGCGCTCAGCTTCTTGAGAAGCAGAAGGCTCGCTTTACCTACGGCCTCTCTGAAAGCCAGTTCGCACGCTACGTAAACGAAGCTATCGAGAAGAAAGGCGCTGACTCTATCTCTGGCCTTGTAGCCCGCCTTGAGGGCCGCCTCGACAACGTGGTGTACCGCGCAGGCTTTGTTAAGACTCGCCGCGCAGCACGTCAGCTCGTGTCTCACGGCCACGTCACCGTAAACGGCCGCCGCGTCACTATCCCCTCATACGCGGTAAGTGCCGGAGACATGGTGGGCATTCGCCAGGAAAGCCGCCAGAGCCCTCTCTTTGCAAACCGCGCAGAGGTATCAACCGAAACTCGTCTTCCTGCATGGCTTGAGGCACAGCCCGACCACTTCTCAGTAAAGATTGCGATGGTGCCGAAGGTGGAGGAGACGGAGTTGCCGTTTAACGCTCCGGTCATCATTCAATTTTATAGCCGTTAATTTTTAGTAGTAAGTAAACTGGGACATCTTTATGATGGAGTATTCGATCACATTACCAAGCAAGCCACGCGTCGTTAACGAAGACGAGATGGAGGGCACCTATGAAATAGACGGGCTTTACCCTGGCTATGGTCACACGCTCGGCAACTCACTCCGCCGCATTATCCTTGCTTCTATTCCTGGCGCGGCTATCACCTCAGTTAAGATTGAGGGTGTTGAGCATGAGTTCTCAACCATGAGCGGTGTTAAAGAGGACATCATTACTATCCTTCTTAACCTTAAGAAGCTTCGCTTTGAGATTATCGGCGGCGAAGGTCAGGTAGTTAAGCTTTCAATTAAAGGCCCTCAGAAGGTTACTGGTGCAGATCTTCAGCTCCCAGGCCAGGTGCGTCTCCTCAACCCGAACTCATACATTTGCGAAGTAACCGACAAGAATCCTTTCGAAGCAGAGTTCCGCGTAGAGCGTGGCCTTGGCTATGTTGCCCGCGAGCAGCTTAAGAAAGACCGCGTTGAGATCGGCGAGATTTCTGTTGATGCAAGCTTTTCTCCTATCCGCCGCGCAAACTACGAAGTAGAAAACATGCGCGTGGGCGACCGCACCGACTTTAACCGTCTCCGCATCGCTATCGAGACCGACGGCACGATCACTCCTCGCAAAGCGCTTGAGTCTGCTATC
>CAZXKI010000078.1:0-3625 GCA_964641145.1 uncultured Candidatus Saccharibacteria bacterium
ACTGTGCCTTATCTCTTTATCCACGGCCTCTATCACCTGAAAGGATACAAACATAGTGCTAGAATGGATAACGCTGAGCTTAAGCTCCTGAAGCGCTTTTCTTTACATGCAAAAAATAGTAACCGGCATTGATGTAGGAACTCACCAGGTAAAAGTCGTTATTGCGGCCCAGCCTGATAGTCCTCGCGATGCTCCAAAGATACTCGGCACCGGTTATGCCGAGAGCCGCGGCGTACGCCAAGGCTACGTGGTGTCTGTCCCTGACGTGTCGCGCAGCATTGCTGCGGCAGTTGCTCAGGCAAGCAAAGCCGCACAGGTCAAAGTAAAGCGCGCCTATGTAGGCATCTCGGGCGTTGGGCTTGACGAAGCCTTCGCCCGCGGCGAAACCGTGGTAGAACGCGGTGACTCTGAAATAACCTCGCGCGACATCCCCCGCGCGCTTGCTACGGCTGAAAGCGCACTCTCTCCTTCTGCAACCTTAAATAGGAAAATAATTCACACGATCCCTCTGCGGTACTCGGTGGACGGCATGCGCGTTATGGGCAAGAGCCCGATCGGCATGAAAGGCCAGCGAATTGCCGTAGAAACTCTTTTTATAACGTGCCTTGAGCGCCATGTGCACGACCTGGTTGCCGCAGTAGAAGAGGCGGGTATTGAGGTGGAAGATATTGCGGCATCTCCGCTTGCAGCGTCTTTTGTGGCTCTGAATAAAATGCAGAAACGGGTCGGCTGCGTCCTTGCTAATATCGGCTCTGAAACCCTTTCAATAGTCGTGTTTGAAGACAGTATTCCAATGTCTATACGGGTATTTCCTGTAGGCGGCACTGACATTACCAACGACCTGGCGCTCGGGCTGCGGATCAGCCCTGAAGAAGCTGAGCAGCTTAAAAATGGCGCAGTGCTTCATAGCCCGTTTCCTAAAAAGAAAGTGGATGACCTTATAACACGCCGCGTGTCTGACATGTTTAAACTGGTAGAAGCCCACCTTAAAAAGATTGGCAAAAATGAACTCTTGCCTGCCGGTGTAGTACTAACCGGCGGCGCTTCAGGCATACACACCATTGCTGAAGTTGCTAAAGCAGTGTTACGGCTCCCTTCCCGCCAAGCCTCGCTTGCCGAAGGCTCAAGCTCAAAAGTAGAACTTAAGGATGCTACCTGGGCGGTAGCCTACGGACTTACCATTTGGGGCTTTACCCAGGGAAATGACCTTGAAAATGCGCCTCAGAGCGGCTTTGGGGATATATCGCGCCTCTTGCTGCGCTGGTTTAAGAAATTTCTCCCCTAACCGCTGAAGCGAAAAACAAAAAAAGACTACTGTCAAAGGTTGCAGATACCTCATTAGTGGTATACTCCCCTTTACGTATGCCACAGATATCACCGGAAGTTGAAGCATTTGCCAGAATACGGGTGGTCGGAGTAGGAGGCTCAGGAAACAACGCAGTAAACCACATGGTGGAGAGTAAGGTGCGCGGCGTAGACTTCCTCGTTGTTAACACTGACGCGCAGGACCTTCATCATTCTTCTGCCAAAAAGAAGATCCATATCGGAAAGAACCTAACCCGCGGCCTCGGCACCGGCATGAACCCAGAGCTCGGCAAGCGCGCTGCAGATGAAACCAAGGAAGAAATCCAGCAGGCGCTTAAAGGGTCTGACATGGTCTTTGTCGCGGGCGGTATGGGCGGCGGCACCGGCACTGGCGCAGCCCCAGTAGTAGCACGCACCGCAAAAGAGCTTGGCGCTCTGACTGTGGGCGTTGTTACAAAACCATTTTCATTTGAAGGGGCGCAGCGTATGCGTCTTGCAGAACAAGGCATCGAAGAGCTCCGCAAAGAAGTGGACGCACTCATTATCGTGCCTAACGACCGGCTTCTCGCCACTGTTCAAAAAGAAACCTCGCTCAAGCAGGCATTCGCAATGTGCGACGATATTTTGACCCAGGCGGTTGAAGGAATTTCTGACCTCATTACCTCCCCAGGTATCATCAACGTAGACTTTGCCGACGTGCGCGCCGTTATGGAGAACTCGGGTTCTGCGCTTATGGGTATTGGCATTGCTACCGGCGAAAACCGCGCAACTGCTGCAGCGCACGCTGCTGTATCGTCCCCGCTGCTTGAGCTCTCAATCAACGGCGCGAAGGGCGTTCTCTTTGCGGTAGCTGGCAGCGAAGACCTCGGTATGCTCGAGGTGCACGAGGCTGCCAAGATTATCACCGAATCGGTTGACCCGAACGCAAAGATTATCTTCGGCGCTATCAAGGACGACAAACTCAAAAAAGGCGAGCTCCGCGTTACGGTTATCGCCACCGGCTTCCCCACCACTTCCGGCAACATGCCCCCACGCTCGGCTAACCAGGTTTTTAACTTCGCCCGCGACCCCAAAGAAAAAGAGAAGGAAAAGGACATGGAGGTGCCGCCGCCAGTCGTGGGCAAAATCTACAACGCACCGATTGTCCCTATTAAAGAGGATATCCACAAAGAGCCTGACACTAAGCCAAAACCAGACGATCAGGAAGATGACTGGAGCGCTGTGCCCTCATTTTTGCGCAGACCGAAGATTAAGTAACTTCGCAAAACTAACCTTCGCAGAGCACGCATAATTTTCTGCTGAAAATTTGCTCGTGCTCACGTCGTCACGTTCGCAAGACTCTGCTCAGCTTATTTTGCTTCGCCTCTAAGTCACTATATACTACTCTTCATGTACGACCTTGCAATAATCGGCGGCGGGCCTGCAGGTGTTGCCGCGGGAGTGTACGCCGCGCGTAAACACCTCAAAAGCGTTTTGATAACAGAAACGATTGGCGGTCAGTCGATGGACTCGGTCGGGATAGAAAACTGGATAGGTACGGTAAAAATCTCTGGCCTGGATCTCGCTAAAACATTCGAGACCCATCTGCGTGCCTACGCAGGAGAATTTGTAGATATTAAGCTTGGCACTCGCGCGCAAAAACTGGAGAAAAAGCCCGAGGGCGGCTTTGTGGTTAAGACTGCTAATGGTGACTTTGAAGCACGGGCCGTACTGGTTGCCACCGGCGGCATGCGCAGAAAGCTCGACGCAGCCGGCGCTGCAGAATTTGAAAACAAAGGTCTTACCTACTGCGCCTCATGTGACGGCCCTCTGTTTGCCGGGCAAGACGTCATGGTGGTAGGCGGTGGCAACGCGGGCTTTGAGACTGCAGCGCAGCTCCTCGCCTACGCCAAGTCGGTAACCTTGGTACACCGCGGCGCAGCCTGCACCAAAGCAGATGCGGCCACCGTGGAAACAGTGTCTAAACACCCGAACTTTAAGCTGCTCCTCAACACTAAACCTGTGGAGATTAAAGGCAGCGGATTTGTCTCTGGCGTAGTGGTAGAAAACACACAGACTAACGAAAAGTCGGAAATCCCGGTCGCCGGAGTGTTTGTAGAAATTGGCATGCTCCCCTCAACCGAATTTGCCCGAGGCGTTATTGAACTCGACGAATATGGGCGCGTCGTTACCAACCCTAAAAACCAGCGCACCAGCCTTGAAGGCGTGTGGGCGGCAGGCGACTGCACCGACGAGCTCTACCACCAGAACAATATTGCTGCAGGCGACGCTGTAAAGGCGCTTGAAGATATCTACTTTGCGCTGCGCGCGGGCAAGTAAC
>CAZXKI010000079.1:0-956 GCA_964641145.1 uncultured Candidatus Saccharibacteria bacterium
AACCCCCTGCGGGGCTTTTTCTTATCATACCCTATGTAGGCCTGATGTCAACCTGTCTGCCGGCAGGCAGGGTTACCGAATTTCGTAGGTTACGCTCACATTTGAGCTTACTTTATTCTCCCCCACAGAGATGTCCGGGGCCTTCTGCGCCATCGTTGATTCTGCCCCGCCCATACCGTTCGCCACGTCACGTGCGTAGTACGGCGCCGGTACTGCATAGGCAGTCCCTTCAGTAAAGGAAACTACACGCACCAAGCGAACTCCGAGAGACTTAGCGAGGACTTCGGCCTTTTGCTTAGCATTCTGGATAGCCTCATCGCGCGCCTCCGCTTGCACTGCGTCAGGATCGTCGAAGGTGAAGTTGAGACCAGAAACCTCAGTAGCACCCTTGCCGCCAACTCCGGTCAAAAGATCGCCAGCCTTAGCGGTATCGCGCACTTTAATAGTCGTCATTTGACGAACTTCATAGCCACGAAGAACCTGGCGTCCTGGCGGACAAATACCGTTAGAACTGCACGCGGCCTGCTGATAGTCGTATTGAGGGTAAACCGAGTAACCAGAGGTTTGGATATCGCGATCCTCTACCCCTGCACTTTTAAGATAGGCTGTAATAGCGTTTGCCTTGGCTGTTACGTCGTCCTGAGCAGCTGCAACCGTAGACTTCTCCGACACAACACTAAAGGTAAAGGTTGCAATATCGGGTACTGCAACAGCCTCTCCATATCCAGATACGTTAATAGTATTGGTTGGTTGAACACCTGCGCCGACGTAGCGCAAACCCATAACCTCACCAAACGTTTTTACGCCCAAAAACACTGCCAACAGCACTACTGCAGCAATGACCGCTAAGCGTAGCTTGTCACCGCGAGGACCCTCAAACAATGCGCCGTCCATATATACTTTTAGCTATAAAACACTAGTAATCTTTTAATTAACGCTACTGTTGACGTTGCTTT
>CAZXKI010000079.1:966-3601 GCA_964641145.1 uncultured Candidatus Saccharibacteria bacterium
ATTTTTATTTTTTGTTTTAAACCATTTTTATTCTTTTATTTACGGCTCCTTTTTAGGTGCTTTACCGAATTAATTACAGCCTTGATCTGAGCATACGGGAGTGCACCACTGATAGGAACCTGGGTATCACCTGACATCACTACCGTAAAGGGGGTGCCCGTGCCGCCATTTTGCTGAGCCTCATACGACTGAGTTGCAAGCAGCTGATCAAACTCATCGCTTACGGCGCAGGCAGAGAACTGCTGTACATTAGCCCCAAGCTTACCCGCAAGTGCAACGTACTCAGCGGCATTCATTTTACTCTGGTCAGCAAACATGGCGTCAGCAAATTTCCAAAATGCCTCATTCCCAAGCTGCTTGGCTATACACTCTGACGCCTTAGCGGCTGGCGTTGCTTCTGGATGAAGGCTGTCGAGCGGATAGTGACGATACACCCAAGCCACCTCCCCGTTTGACTCCTCTACTATCTTTTTTAGATCTGGATGAATGCGCGAACAAAACGGACATTGAAAGTCAGAGTATTCGATAAGTACAATGGGCGCATCGGGCGAACCGATAATATGGTCGCCTGCACTAACCGGCGGCACATTTACCTCGGCGGTCGGCTCCCCTGTCCCCGTTGCAACCGGAACAGTCGGATTAAGATTTACAAAAATAATCGCACCTGCAATGACCGCACCTGACAGAAGAATTGAAATGGACGGAGTAAGTTCAAATCTTTTCTTTTTTACCTCTTGAGTTTCTTGTGGCATACCCTACCACGCTAACTTAGTTCTTTTCTTTGAGCAAATCGCGAATCTCCTCCAACAAGCGCTCCTGTGCGGGTTTTTCATGAGGAGGCACCGCTTTTTCGCCTTCTTTAAAGACTTTTCTTCGCGCGGCAGTCAGCGCTTTAAATACGATAAAGATCGAGATAGAAATCAGGAAGAAGTTAAACATGGCCTGCAACAGCGAGCCATATTTAATTATTACCCCCGGCTTCACATCAACTGCCAGACTTTTAAAGTCGACATTTCCGGTTGCAAGACCGAGTGCAGGCGTAATAACATCGCCAACGAGCGAAGTCACAATAGCGGTAAAGGCGTTACCGAGCACCACGGCAATAGCCAACTCAAAGGCATTTCCTTTGATTGCAAAGCTCTTGAACTCCTGAAGCACGCCGCGTGTTTTTTTAAGCATTTGCTCTTTAGTAAGCTTTTTTCGAGCCATCTCCTCACCTTACCCTGAACCTACCTAGAAAGTCTATGAATTTGGCTGCGAGGTCTTCTCTTCTATATCCTCCTGAATTTCATCAACGTCCTCTTGAATCTCGTCGACGTCATGCTGAATTTCATCAACGTCCTTTTCGATCTCGCTCACGTCTTCCTGAATTTCATCAATGTCCTCCTCCACCTCTTTAAGACTTTCGCGAGCAAGGTTGAGGCTCATCTGAATAAAAATAGCGAGATAAATAGCCTCAAGAGACACTACTGTAGTCAGGATAAGGAGCATGCGGTCGAGCGAGAGCAGATTAAAAAAGACTGCAAAAAATGATCCTGCAAAAAAAAGTGTGTGGATGACAATAGAAGGCACGGAGCCAATCCACCTCGTGATGCCGAGTGACACATCTTCTATTTTTTTATGCGGATCCATACAGCAATAAGTGTAACCTACCTTTGGGGTGCCTACTGGGAATCGAACCCAGATTGCGAGTTCCACAAACTCGAGTGTTAACCGTTACACCATAGGCACCATGTGCGCACACAATAACAGACAGATTGAAGAGAGGCTAGAGTACCCGCTCGCGCTAGCGATACCAAGCTACAATCGAGCGCTTGGCACTGAGAGAGCGCTCCTCACTGGTGTACCCAGGAAAGAGCGCGAGAAAATCTTCTTTAGTACACGGCATAAGATCATAATGCACTTCCCCTACCATGGTGGGAGGGAGCTTCGTGCGGTCTGTGTTTACAAAGAGATCGTACTCACCCCCTTCGACATCAAATTTTACAAGATCAGCGGAGTGCTCACGTACAAGATCATTAAGTGACACTGTATGCACGGTCACCTGCTCTTCTTTACCGCCACGACTAAGAAGTGACGAGGCAACTGAGCTCGTGTTGTTTTTATAGAACACCCGCTCCCCTGTTGCCCCAGCCACCGCGGCTTCTACACAGGTCACCTGAGGAAACTGCTCCATATTTTTCTTAAGGAGCGCAAAGTTTGCCGGATCTGGCTCATACACCACGATAGAAGCCTCGGGATAGATCGCAGCAAAGTACGCTGCAGAGTCTCCCATGTTGCCCCCTATATCTAAGATAGATTTTGGCGCAATGTCTGCACGAAGCTTGTACTCGCCGTCAACAAATACTTCTCGCAGCATGGCGATATCCGCACCGTCGCGCACCGCCAGCACGAAAGGAGTGTTGTTAAACGAAAGAGTAAGCGGCACAGGCTTACCTCTTCTTACCTTTTTAAAAAGAGGCACGGTGAGCAACGCAGAAAAAAGCTGTAAGCGTTTTACTGCGGTAACGCTTAGCGCGCCAGCAATGCTCCAGTACTCCTTTATTTTATGCATGAGAACGTTTGAGAACACACAACCAATGGTGCCCAGGAGAGGACTCGAACCTCCAAGCCTTGCGGCATATGCACCTCAAGC
>CAZXKI010000080.1:0-3471 GCA_964641145.1 uncultured Candidatus Saccharibacteria bacterium
CACCTGGCTCGGGGTAAATGAGTCGAGCGACGGAACATTGCCCTCAATAGTGAGGCGCGGGAACGCTCTAGGCTCACGCGCAAGCTGTTCTTTAACCTGCTCACGATGGTTCTCATACATATGGAAGTCGCCGAACGTATGTACGAACTCGCCCGGCTCGCGACCAAGCACTTTTGCAATCACGCAGGTAAGGAGTGCGTACGAAGCGATATTAAATGGCACGCCAAGGAAAATATCAGCGCTGCGCTGATAGAGCTGGAGGCACACTTTGCCGTTCTTAATATTTACCTGGTAGAGGTTGTGACAAATTGGGAATCGCGCACCCTCCCCTGGGCGCGCCATCGAGTATAGGTATTGAGGGTCCCAAGACGTAACAAGGGTGTTATGAGCATCCGGGTCTTTACGCAGCTCATCAACTACCCAGCCAAGCTGGTCTACCGTACGGCCGTCTTTAGCCGGCCAGCGCCGCCACAGCTCGCCATAAATATGCGGGAGCTCGCCATGTTGCGCGGCAAACGCTGTATCGTTTTTTATCTTGTCGATAAACTCCTCTTTAGAAAAGCTGGTGCCAAACTTTTCTTTATAAATCTTGTATGGGTAGTCGTCCCAAATGTGCACATTGTTGTCGACCAAATATTTAATATTGCTCTGACCGGAGAGAAACCAGTAGAGCTCGTGCAGCACTCCCTGCCAATACACTTTCTTGGTAGTAAGCATCGGGAAACCTTTTGAAAGATCGAAGCGAATCTGCGCACCAAAACAGCTATAGGTCTTAACCCCAGTTCCCTTATCAACTTGCTCCTCCCCTTCTTCTAACGTCTTTCTAAGCAGGTCGAGATACTGTTGCTCTGGATGTTTTTGCATAGTCTCGGTGCGGATTTCTGAAATGCTTTTAAACTCCTGCGGCTTCGCTGGGGCAAAATTGTTCTTCCAATTATCCTCAGCAAAGCGACCAATATCTTTGTAGTTTTGCCGTGTTGGCGAAGATATCTTAGAGAACGTGAGCTGGGCTATCTCCATACCTGGACGCAGAACGATCGGCACATTGTTAAGATTGCAGAGTTCGAACGTGATGTGTAAGAAATGTCCTGGATTAATAAGCCCTGCAGTGTTGTGGATCATTAACCCCACGCGAGCCAAAGAAGACTTGCCACCCACCTGAATAAGAAATTCGTTTGAACCAAAAAACTCTTTAGAGATACCGAGCACTGAGACACCTGGATGCAAAATGAACTCTTCGCCGTCGGCGACATCTATCTCACGAGTTTTCGCATATATTTTACGCGAAGGATCAACAAACGGTGTTACATTCTCTTCATTAACCACAAACTTATTACCAAGCAAGATGTCATAACTGGCAGGCTGCAAACGCTTCTCATCAAACGGCTCGAGGGTGATCGTTCCTGCTTTTACTTCTTTCAGAATGTCTGTGTCAGATAGAAACATAAAGGGGTGTTTATTCTACGGTAAATATTTTCTCAGTGCCATAATACTCGGGCCAATGTTCGTTGTAGAACTTGAACATGCGCTCTAAACGGTCCTGCGGAAGCTCCTCTACCCCACACTCTTTCATAAGCGCTACTATTTCTTTATGTGCAAGGTCTACTTCAGAGTCGCCCTGCACTACTTTCTCAAACTCGGTGAGCCAGCCATAGCCCGCATTCTTATCAAGCGAGACCGCAAGCCCCTTAAAGGCATACTCTTCACGCTCGCGCGACCACTTGGCCTGGTAGCGGAAGCCGGCACTTAACACAATACGGTCAAGCTGCTCAAGCGTAAGGTCTACTTTTTCTTCAAACTCCATGCGCTTCACGCCGTTTGCACTGGTGTCATCCCCTACCGAAGCCTTAACCACCAACAAAACTTCACCATCTTTATTGCGGGTGCGAACTGAAAATTCGGTCACCTTTGACACTAGGTCGGTGAGTTTTTTAAGCGCGTCAAATGAAATCGTTCCTTCAATCTTTTTAACTAGGGCCGCCATGGTGCCGCCCGTAAAATAATGATTGAGCTGTTTGTTGCGAGAAATAAGTTTAAGGTTTGGGTCGAGTGCACCCATTTTATCCCGCAGGGCATCAGCATTTTCCTTGCTACCCAAAAGCGACTTTATCTCCACTTCGTACGTCTGCATGGTTCAATCGTACCCCGCCCGCAAACTCGAAAAAGTGGATAATCGGTGGATAGCGCACCATGCTATAGTCGTGGGGTGACGTCAAAAACCCCTCGTATAAGCGCTATTGTTTCAGTAGGAAAAAACCTTGTCATTGGGCGGTCTGACAAGCTTATGTGGCCTATACCCGAAGATTTGAAACGCTTTAAGCGGCTCACTATGGGTCACCCCGTTATCATGGGCCGAAAGACGTTTGAGTCTATTTTGCAGTCTTTAGGCAAGCCGCTCCCGGGCCGGACCAACGTGGTCATAACCCGCGACACCAGCTATGCGCCGGAAGGAGCTGTAGTAGTACACTCACTTAAAGAGGCAGTACAGAAAGCGAGTGAGATAGATCAGGAAGAAATCTTTATTGGAGGCGGAGCGCAGATCTACGAACAAGCGCTGCCCATAACCGACCGTCTTTACCTGACCCTTATCGATGACGAAAAACCGGGCGACGCCTACTTCCCCGCCTATG
The DNA here is from genome assembly GCA_964641145.1 of uncultured Candidatus Saccharibacteria bacterium. Classification (GTDB taxonomy): domain Bacteria; phylum Patescibacteriota; class Minisyncoccia; order Phycocordibacterales; family SBAW01; genus GWA1-54-10. The sequence goes on from CAZXKI010000080.1 coordinate 2,631, forward strand.
AACATTTATTTACCAAAAAGCTCGCCGAAGAGTCCGGCGAGCATAATGGATTGTCTTATAAATGGATAGATTTAGAGCGAAGTGACCGTGAACGTACCGCTTGAGGTGAATGTGTGAATCGTATTGCCGCCAGAGGTAGTTACAGAGCCACCCGTTGCGCTAATTGACCCAGTTGGATACGAGATAATAACAACGCCTGATCCTCCGTCGCCGCCGGGATTGCTATATGTCTCGTTAGTGCCATTGCCTCCATTGCCAGTATTTGCTGCCCCAGGAACAGCGTTGCCTGTATTGCCATCACCACCCGCTGCATAAGTCTGCGACGAACCTGAAATACTTGAAGCACATCCAGAACCTCCGGTAGAACCGCTTGCCGCGCCACCGCACCCGCCTCCGCCGCCCCCTGTTGCCGTAGAGGCACCGTCATTGCCTTGCCCAGACGTACCAGTGCCTGCAGTGTCGGAGAGCGTAGCCCCTCCACCTGACCCGCCGTTTAGACCGTTGTGAGGGTTAGCGGCACGACCTCCTCCGCCTCCACCTCCGCCAATTGCTACTACCGCTGAATCAATTGAGGAGTTGCTACCACTTCCTCCTTGCCCACCACCAGTACCGCCAGCACCCACTGTAATAGAGTAAGCCTGCACTTCTACAGGGAGGGTGCCTGTCAACAAACCTCCGGCACCACCTCCGCCGCCGCCTGTTGAACCCGAATCTTCATCGCGCCCGCCCGCACCGCCGCCCGCCACGACTAAGTAATTCACTTGGGATTCGCCCCCGTATCCGATCCGGGCACTACCCAAATATGTCGACCCTGTGTAAATAAAATCAACTACATCTGTAG
>CAZXKI010000081.1:0-3291 GCA_964641145.1 uncultured Candidatus Saccharibacteria bacterium
GTCGTGCGACTCGGCTTGGATTATCGAGTAGCCCATTACATCGTTGCGATGCTCTGTGGCACCAGCAGCAGTAACGCGCTTGTTGCGCCCCACCGGAGCGCCCATGTCGGCAAAGTGTGCGGCGTTGTCGTCCATCCACTTCTGCCACTCGGCCATACCCTCATTCGCCTTCTCGGGCGTCATGGTCTTCATCATCTCGTCCATCACTGCGATTGGGGCCATGTATAACACCAAAAACTTTTGCATATGCGTATTCAAATTAGTTACTACCCACCCAGTGTAGCAAATTGTTAGCAATAAAAAGAAAAAGGCCATCACGAAAGATGGCCTTCTGAATTTCAAATCAAGAGCGGATGATCTTACCGCAGCACAGAGTTTCCCCCGCTAAGTACCCATCACTGGACGAGGAGCTGCCAAGAGCGTCGGCGACGACCATAAGCACACAAGACTACAAGTATGGTCGTTACTTAACTAGCCTTAGCTACAAGTCTGGGCTTGAACCCTTTAGTCTCTAGATTCCAACGGTTAGTCCGATGGGCGACCGTTGGCAGAGACGTTCAGAACATCCACAAAAGATAGTACCAAATACCCCTAAAAAGTCGAGATCTACAGCCCCATGTGCGGAACCTCCATGATGTCCAGAAAGGCCTCGGGAATCGTGGCCACGTGCGGGTTGTCCTTGAACATTTCTACCACCGCCTCGGCGCTCTCGGCCTCGATAACCTGGTAGTAGTTAAGGTCGTTCGGTGTTGGTGTAGCGCCAGCCATGGTCATGCGCGTGTTCTTGCCCAAGGGCAGACCGCCGTCGACAATAGCCGCCTTGTGCTTGGCCATCCAGTCGGTCATGTCCTTACCCAACTTTTCGCTCTGCGCCTTCATCTCCTCTGGCGAGGTCTCGGCCCGCCACTTATTCATGACCTCAACCGGCACGCGGTACATCACAACAAATTTTTTCATACGGTTATTGTAGCAAATTGAACTATTTATCCGCCAAAAGTCGCAACTTATCCATCAAGCCCTCATACTCAGATTGGGTTAATGATACAGGCGTGCCTCCTCCAAAGTTTGTCGATTTAGCCAAAGCAGAACCAAGCTTCCCCTGCTTACCGTATGTAATAGTCTTTTTACCTGAGAATATCTTCTGAATCTTAAAATCTATAAAGTGCGGCCAAGTTCTCTGATTTATTGGCAACTTTTTATCGCTTTCGAAGAAGGTGCCCTTTTCATTGTCTAACACCATGTAGTACGGCTTAGTCACTTTGCCTACATATACCTGATCGATGAGTAGCTCTTTTTCAGGAGCGTCAGAGTAACCTTGACCCTGCTTTAAGCCCTTACCAAAGAGAAAAACACAGGTGTCGCCTTTCTGAATATTTAGAATATTACTTAGCGCAGTTCTATCTTGTCGAAAAGCCCAGAACGGAGCGTTCGGCGATTTCCTCAGCATCTTCTGAAAGTTCTTCTTTGCTTTTTCTCCACGCAAAAAAACTAACCATGTTTGGTTTATTCTTGTGGATTCGCCTGATGTTTTCTCTGTAATAGACTCCCTGATGAGCTTAGAAATGTTCGAGGCAACCCAGTCTTTAAAATCCTCGTATTTGATTACGACACTAGGGATGTCGCCTATCTCGACATTGCTTTGAAACGATGCAACAAAACCATTGTTTTCCTTAAGATGTTTGATTTGATTGTATTTTGTCAAACCACTGGCAGACCACTTCACCTCAACAGGAATCCGCTTGTCGCTGTTCTTAAAATACAGTGACAGGTCAGCCCGGTACGCCTTATCAGATTCGTTAGACTCCTCAGGAACAATCAAATTGATCTCCATCTGGTGGAAAGCTTCGGGCAGCAAACGGTTCCTTGCCGACTTGTTGGCAAAGTAATAGTTCTCGATCAGATATCGGTGAATAAGCTTTTCGTTGAAAGCGTTGCGGTTTAACTCTTTTGCCATCCGCAGTACCTTAGCAGATACAGGGATTTTGGCTACTTTCCCACACTTCTTACTAAGGAAGCTTCACGTACAGATCACCACTTGAGACTTCCCACTCAGTTGCCCTGTGACAATACTCCACCTCACCTGAAGCATTTGTAACCTTGGTCTCATAGGGTCCATAGGCAGTGGAAATGGCATTTTTATAAGTACCTCGAACGGTAACCTCAGTCCCAACACGCGGCACCCCTCCAAGGGCATCCCTAATCGCAAAGATGCGACAATCTTCCCCTTCACCAAACCCAACCAGGTAAGCTGTTCTTTTTGAAATGGCTATAAATGAACCGTAAAGATCATCTTCTAAGTTACTTTCGTCCAGCGTCTTAGCGCTAATGTAGTAGCTATAGCTATCTCCCTTACCTACCCTCATTTGAATTTGGTGTTCAGTACCAACTCCATTCAGTGATTCGTATACGATAGTGCCCACGGTAAATCTAGAACGAGTAGGCAGTGATGTTTTCCACGAAACCAAAGCTGTGGTTTCGTTAATCACAATATTAACGTTAGTTATCTGTAGTGTTGTAGGCACAACAGAGGCTGGCTTAGCGCTTGAAGTAGAAGCGCCTTTTGGTGCAGGCGGAACTTCTTCTATATTATTGTTCTTTGGTGAAACTACTTCGGTCTGAATAATCTCTGGTGTGGGCTCAGTATCCTGTGCTGCGGGTGCGCCTCCAAGCATCACACCTATAGTCAAAAAGAAACCGCCTATTACAGCACCTGTTTTTGCAACTATTAAACCTATAAAATCAAACATAAATTATTCTCCAATTATTATACTCCTTATTTAGTACCATGTTGCTACACCACCATGGTGTGAGCAGGTGCCACGCCGACTCTGGCTAAAACTATATGTTCCGTCGCGACATTGTGCTGACGCGCCTGCAGGTCGAGAAGGTGCATATGCGGGAGAATGCACTTTATTACCAGCACTATTGGTGTAGTAATTGTCGTTAGAAAGAGGAACTGTTTCGGGCGCTTTTTGTTTCGGAAGCGTATAAACAGGAGTCGGAGTATTTGAATTTACAGTAGCCTGTTGTACTGCAGCAGGTTGAGTAACCGCGGTAGGTGGAACATAAGTGGAAGTCTCACTGCCGTTTCCACTAGCAAAAGTAAAAACAGCCAAGACGCCAAGCGGTATGAGATACCGCTTCTTCTTGTACCAAGGTCTTATTGGGGCCATTTCCATAGCGCCCCCACCTTAGCAGATACAAGGAATTTTGCCACTAGTCCAGACTTGTGGCCCTTGGCTCAATCCCCCGGCGTTTGAGCCAATGGTTGGCTCAGGCTGGCTCGTAGGC
>CAZXKI010000082.1:0-3270 GCA_964641145.1 uncultured Candidatus Saccharibacteria bacterium
ATAAACCAAGAGAATACTGAGTTGCTCACTATACTATAGCACGCAAGACTTTTTGTCAATGGCGTAGCCTACGCCACGTAAAACACAATGCCGAGGAGCACAAGCGTAATGGCCGCAAATGTAACCACTGTGGAGAAGAAAAACTTTACTGCCTCGGCCTTTTTGCCATCGTTGTAGAGCATAAAAGGCTGCCCCAGGAACAAGTAGCCCATCACCGCAGCCGAGAGCGTAAACATGGAGAGGAATGCTATGGGCAGAAGAAAGAAGTCCCCCGCCCCTTCCGGCGTATTGCCTTCAAAATAGGTAATTACCGAAACCACACCGCTGATATACAGGGTCGCAAACACTGCGTTCAAAAATGGGTTCGTAATCATAGTGTTAAGTATAACCAAGCGGGAGCGTGGGAGGTAACAAAATCTCATTTTACCTTTGTGCTTAAAGGCTTTTTTTGATAAAATGTATTCAATTATGACGCGCAATGCTTCAAGCAAATCAGATGACTCTAAGCTCGTAGGAGCACTGGCATGGGGAATGTTTGTTGTTTTAACAATAAATTTTTGCTGGACACAAGCGAATTTAACAAGTACAGTGCCTGCAGGCACTGTACTTGTGTAATTGGGTTCATTTCAAAAACTTTTTTATAAGCAGACTGAATTTTTCTATAAGCTCAGGGGAAATATTAAGTTGTGCGTCAACAAGTGGGGTTGCTGAGAAGCCTTTTTTTGTTTCTCCAGCCACAGAAAAATAAGGTTGCTCTGACTGAACAATAATCAAGTAGGACCCGGGCCAATATTGGTCTAGCTTCCCTTTGCCCCACGACACATTTTTCACTCGTGAGACCGATCCTCGATATTTAACCTGTACCAAAGCTGGAATATGTGTTTTTTCATTTATAACGATAAATGCAGGTGTCGAAAGAAGTAATTCGGTAAGTCCGTCTCCTTTCTTTATCCCAAGCTGGGCTAATAATTGAGCGATACCATCGCTACCGTAGTTCATTACTAAGTACCCTGCTTCCTCAAACATAAGCCCTGTAATCAAAGCTGCTACTTTCCCTTTTATAAAATTCTCGTTATTCATATTCAAAAAAACCCGGGATTCCCCCGGGTTTTTGATTACTCTTTTGATTCGCCTTCTGCGGCCTCCTCTTCCTTCTTGCCGCGCTCTTCTGAAATCTCAATCTGAGAGATGTCGGCTGCCGGTGCGGCCTCATCCTCTTCTTTAGCAACCGAGATCATCGCTACCACCTCGTCCGGGTCAGCAGATACTTCTGCGCTTGCCGGGAGACTGAGGTCGCTTACTTTAATCTGGCTGTCAAGACCAGTGAGTTTAGAAATATCTACAGAAATAGTGTGTGGAAGGTCTTTTGGTGTCACCTCGATCTCAAGCTCGTGCATAACCTTGGTCAAAATGCCGCCAAGGTCTTTAACTGCCGGAGACTCGCCATCGAACGAAAGCGGCACCGATACGGTTACCTTCTGTCCCTTAGCGATAGAGTACAGGTCGGCATGAAGCGCCTCACCAGTGAGTGCGTCTACGGCAACCTCTTGGATAAGTACGTCTTTCTCCTCACCCAAGCCCTTAAGCGTAATAACGCTTGATGAGCCAGCCTGCTTGTAGAGCTTCTCAAAGGTCTTGCGGTCTATAGATATAGGAGTTGATTCATCCTTGCGGCCGTACACCACAGCAGGAAGCACCCCTTTAAGACGGAGGGTGTTCGGAGAGGCCTTTGTATCGCGCTTTTCTACGGTCAATTCCATTGCTCGCATACTTTAGCCCATTTTTAGAGACTGTGCAATACTGCCTTGCTTTTAAAACATGCAGGTATACGATAGTCACCTGGTTTCCAGTTATTGAGCATGTTGGACATAGAGGAGGAGTGCGTGTTCGACGGAGAAACGGCTGTACTTAACAAAAAGCTAACGCAACACCCTTCACGGCTCCCTACCGCCACAGAAGAGCGGATTGCCGGGTTCTACCGGTGCGGGTATCGTCATGACTTCAACGACCCCATGTACCAAAACCGGATAGAGGATTATCTGATCGCCTGGGGCCACGAGCTTGTGGGTCAGAAAGCAAACAAGGAGATGTTCCGGGTGGCCCAGGTCAGCACCGCACTCGGTGTTCAAATTGGTCTGGCCATAGGACAGAAAAAGGGGTTCGACGAACTCATGCAGGCTCTGCGCGAACGTTTTCCTCACTACAACCTCAACTTCTCGCTCTAGCGAAAGTGGGCTGGGCTCGCACACACCGTGCGGGCCTTTTCTTATCTTCTTATTGCTTTATAGTGCAAAGAGGGAGCACAAAGGGAGAGAGACATGTTTGAAGTGATTATGGGCGGCAGGGCGTCTGAATCTGACATTCGTTCGCCCCTCGAGGAAAAAGAGTGCGAGGTACGTGCACGCTGGGCAGTGTTGAAAGGGTGCCCTACCGACTCCAACAAAAAGCGTCTGCGCAATGCAGTCGTCGAGTGGTGCAAACACCTTGCAGGCGCAGATCGCCCAGGAGTTAACCCGCTCGACGAATGGTCATGCGAAGACGTGGCCGACGTTGTGGGACTCCTCTATGATGGCCTGTACCAGGAGTGGGAGCTGGACAGGCTGATTGAAAAGATCTATTGCCTTATTGAAGAACAGCAGATCGGCTATCACGCCTGACCATATCGAGAAAGAGCCCGCGGCACGCCGCGGGCTCTCGTTTATTACTTTTATTGTCCAGCAAAGAGTCTCAACTTCCCTGCTATATAACTTTTCATTGCGTCTACGGCAGGCTCCAAGAATTTATACGGCGTTGTTTCCTCGCCTTGAAGCGAAGTGCGCAGAGCATCGCGGTACGCAACACGCAGCTCGGTGTTGATGTGCACCACCACAACACCGGCTGCAATGCAGGCTTTTACATCTTCTTCAGTATTGCCAGAGGCGCCATGGAGAACCAGCGGCAGCTTAAGGGCATCAGCGATCTCCTTAACTCGTTCTGGGTGAAGGCGAGGCTCAGCGGCACTCTTGAGCATACCGTGCACATTCCCCACCGCAGGCGCCAGACAATCTGCCCCTGTTGCTTCTATAAGTTTTTTTGCATCCTCTACCGTAGTGATATTTGCTTCGGTCACACCCTCCGGCAACTCATCGAGCTGTTTAGAAGAGGTGCCGATATAGCCCAACTCTCCTTCCACTACCACATCGCGACCTGCCGCACGCGCATATTTAACGCTTGCAGAAAGGTGTGACACGTTGCCTTCGAAGTCGAGCTTGGCGCCATCTACCACCACCG
>CAZXKI010000083.1:0-3177 GCA_964641145.1 uncultured Candidatus Saccharibacteria bacterium
CTGACATATCGACGCGTATAAGCGCCTTGTCATCGTCGAACATAAATTCGGCCAGGGCGCGCGTGAGCTCTGTCTTACCAACACCGGTCGGACCCAAGAACATAAATGACGCTATCGGGCGGTTTGGGTCTGAAATACCGGCACGCGAGCGCTTAACCGCATCGGCAACTTTTTCTACCGCTTCGTTTTGGCCAACGACGCGCTTTTGCAGCTCGTTTTCGATACGCATAAGGCGCTGAGCCTCTTCTTCGAGCATGCGCGAGACAGGGATACCGGTCCACTTAGCGACAATTGCTGCAATGTCAGACTCGCTAATCTCTTCTTTAAGCAGGCGGCGCGAACTCTGAAGCTTTTTCAGCTTCTTGGTCTTTTGCTCAAGCTCGCGCTCGAGTGACGGGATCTCGCCATAGCGGATCTCTGCGGCACGAGAGAGATTTACCTCTGCCTCAGAGGCATCGGCTTCGATACGCAGGCCTTCCAGCTCTTTTTTGATGCTCTTAATATCACCCAAGATCTGCTTCTCGTTCTTCCATCTCAGCTCTATTTCGCTTGTCTTTTCTTTAAGCTCGGCAATCTCGCGCTCAATATCCTTAACGCGGTTCTTGGCATTTTTATTGCTGTTGGTGTTCGAGTCGCTCTCGGCCTCTTTGCGCAACGCCTCCTTCTCTACCTCGAGGCGCATAATCTTGCGGTGAGCGTCTTCAAGTACCGGGGGCTTGTTTTCCAAGCTGATGCGCAGGCTTGATGCGGCCTCGTCAATAAGGTCAATGGCCTTGTCCGGTAAAAATCTATCCGGAATGTAGCGTGCAGAAAGTTCTACCGCTGCCACAAGCGCGTCGTCGGTAATGTGCACACCATGGAAGAGCTCGTACTTCTCTTTAAGGCCGCGCAAGATAGCCACTGCATCTTCTACCGTAGGCTCTAGCACATACACCGGCTGGAAGCGGCGCTGAAACGCCGGGTCGCGCTCAATATGCTTCTGATACTCACGGAGCGTGGTAGCGCCAATAAGGTGCAGGTCGCCGCGAGCGAGAGCAGGCTTGAGCATGTTTGAGGCGTCCATTGCGCCCTCTGCAGCGCCTGCGCCGATCATCGTGTGGATCTCGTCTACAAACAAAATTATTTTTCCTTCAGAGCGTTCGATCTCCTTCATGATCGCCTTAAGACGCTCTTCGAACTCGCCACGGTACTTGGTGCCAGCAATAAGCGCTCCCAGGTCGAGAGAAACCAGGTCTTTGTCACGCAAGCTTTCCGGACAGTCGCCAGAGGCAATGCGCGCCGCAAGGCCTTCTGCGATAGCCGTCTTGCCGACACCGGCCTCGCCGATCAAAATAGGATTGTTTTTAGTGCGGCGCGAAAGGATCTGTATGACGCGCTTAATCTCCTCGTCACGACCGATAACCGGGTCGAGCTTGTTTTCCGCCGCCATTTTAGTGAGCGAACGGGTGTATTTAGGAAGGGCGCGGAACTTTTTTCCCTCTTGAGCCGTGGGCTTTGCCGCGCGAAGCTCGCCAAGGGCGCGCACGATCGCCTCGCGGGTAATCCTAAAGCGGGTCAACAGGTCGCGAGTGCCGCCTGGCACGTCGAGCAATGAAATAAGAAGATGCTCGGTCGAAACAAATTCATCATGAAGCTCAGTCGCCACTTTGGCTGAGCGTTCCAACACTTGCACCAGGTCGGGGGTAAGGTACAGCTGGTATGAAGGAGAGAGAACTGAGTTCCCTGCCACACTTTCAAGGTTTTCAAGCACCGTGTCAGTCAAAAGCACTACATCTACCTCAAGCTTATCGAGCACCGAGGCTACTAAGGACTCTTCCTGCAAGAGCAAAGCGCCCAACAGGTGTGTAGGGCTTACTTGGTTTTGTGCGCGTTCAACCGCGAGCTCATGCGCACGGCGAACCGCTTCTTTTGCCTTGGTTGTGAAGTGGTTGAATGGTGGCATAGGGTCTTACGTTAGTTATTACGTATTAGGGGTGGTATTTGTTACCGTCGGAGCTGTGGGAGCTGACAATATAACATAGGCGTCCGGGCCTGACTTGGCTGATTCGCCGGTTACCATACCGATCACTTCGCCAAAAATAGTGATCAGCACTGAACCAGGCGTTGCTGAAGATACGCTGGCATGGATGATATCTTTCTGATCTCCGCCAGGGAGAGCCGCAACAACCCCCTCGCCCACAGAGTCCTGCCCAACACCGCTGATGCGCAGCACGGTCTGGCCCAGAGTGAGCTTTGATGTGTCAGAGAATTTGGCAGGCACTAGCTTGGTAGAAGTGCCGAGAGTCAGGTCAAGCAGAGCCACGCCATTTGGGGTCTGCGACCGCTGGCTGGCTGGCAAACGCTCTCCTGACGGGAGAATGACCTCAAAGGTAACCGCTTGAGAGGCTGCAAGAGCTGCACCGTCGGTTGCGACAGTGCCTTTAGTGTCGAGCACTATACCCCGCGCAATAAGCTGGTCTGTACCGCGCGCAATGATGCGGACAACGCTCCTTTGCACGGCAGCAATAGACTGCGGCACCAGCTCGTCCTGCTTTACCACTACCGTTTTCTCGGTAGCGACAGCAGCGCCTTGTGTAGAAGGAACAACGGTCTCTACGGTGCGCTCAACCACTTGGTTAATCACCCGCGTAACGCCATCTGGAGCCTGGTCCATAAGCGATACCGTTACAATCCCCGTCGCAATGGATGTAACAAACGACACCAACAGAGTGAGCAGTAGGATTTGATGTTTTGTTAGCTTTTCTAAATCCATACGAGTGAAGACTGTTGTTACAACTATACCACAAAATAAAAGAAAAACCCATCGCATTGGCGCGATGGGCAGTTTGTAGAACGATTGTTGGACAGAATTACTCGACCGTCACCGACTTGGCGAGATTCCGCGGCTGGTCGACGTCAGTGCCGAGAAGTACTGCCACATGGTACGCCAGCTGCTGCAGCGGCACCGCATAGACCATCGGCATGGTGAGAGCGGTCGTCTCCGGCAGGATGATCACGTTGACGCCGACTTGAGCCAACTTTTCCTTGCCGCGTTTGTCGGTAAAGACCGTAACCTGGCCTCCCCGTGCAACGACCTCGGCGATGTTCGAAGCGGTCTTGTCGAACCACTGGTCGTACGGTGCCAGAGCGATGACGGGCATATGCTCGTCGATGAGAGCAATCGGCCCGTGCTTGAGC
>CAZXKI010000084.1:0-3073 GCA_964641145.1 uncultured Candidatus Saccharibacteria bacterium
ATGAAGCTCCTGCCAAATTTGGAGATTATGGAGCGCAGTTTTTTTGACCTGCGTCACTTGCCCTACAATCTTTCGCCTGCGAACCGTCGGCGCGTTGAGGCGTATATCAAGGGCGTTCGCAACGAGCGCGGCTACTGGTAGCCAAGCTTATTTCCGTAGAGGTCGTTTAAGAGTGTGCGGGTAGCCGGGCCAAGCACCGTGCCATCACCCTCTATACCGTTTTTTTCTTGAAATAGTTTAAGTGCGCGCTCGGTGCATGGGCCAAATTTCCCAGAGCGGGGGCACTCGGTAAGGCTGTTTCCCGGCGGCGGGTAGTAGCCTTCTTCGGTCAGCGCAGTCTGGAGTGCGAGCACATCTACCGATTCACTCTCACCGCTCGGTATAGTGGTGCTCCACGTATGGGGCAGCAGGGTGCTTGCATACAAATGCGAGGCAGATGCGTTAAAAAAGTCCTGCACTCCGGCAAAAGTTTGGTAGGCAAGATCGTTAACCGCTGCGCCGCGTAGCGAGTCTTCTGCGAACTGCGGCTCATATATGTAGCCGTACTCGATAAGCAGGCTTGCGGCCGACTGTGAGTTATCGCGGCCGATAGCTATGAGTTTGAGATCCTTAACAATCCCGGCCCTTTCTCCGGCCAGGTTGCTTACCGGATAGTACCGCGACAGGCGGTCATAGATCTTTTGTGCTACGGCGCGCGAGGAGTTGCTGTTGCTGTACTGCGAGTCGGGGATATAGATAGCAAAGCCAGAATAGGTACCCGGTTCGGAAGTGCGCGGCCGCGGGTAGTCGTTGATATGCAGGTGGAGCACGAGGTCCATGTCATTCTCGTCAGACCACTTGTTAATGCCGTTTAAGCGTATTGAGGGGCCCTCGGGCGCAGGATTGTGATGCACTGCAGGCGCATTTTCTTCAAAGGTGCCGGCCATTATTTTGCGTGCAGTCTCAACCTTATTGTTGTCGCGCCAGGCGCGTATTGCGTCCCAGTGTGCAGTAAAGTAAGTGCTAAGGGTCTGGTGCCAGTCTGTTTTGCTGCGCGCAACCATCACGTTAAAGCGCGGGTTGGTGCGCAGCTGTGCGGCAAGCCTGTCTGCAATGTCTACAACCACATCGCGCTCCCATACGTCGTGGTACGCAGTGCCGCCCTCCTCGGGTTCGTGGCCGGGCACAATAAGGATGTTGAGGCGCCGTCCGCTTTGTGAGGCATAGCGCGCATAGAGGTCTTGGGCAGTTTTAGCAGCGCGGATAGTAGAGGCGGTGTTGTCCTCAGTGCTCGGCCACTCGGTGGGGAGGTACGGCTCTGCCAGCATAAACATCCCGATAGCGGCACACACCGCAAGGCTCGTTATGACAAGACTGCGCTCCAGCATACCTCTAGTGTATCGCGACTTTAACGCTGGTCGTGCGGGTCAAAGATAGACGGCGGCAGCTGTTCGTCATGTACAAATTGAGAAATCTTGTACGCGCCATAGATTGAAGGGAGTATGCCCACGCCGTTGCAGCCCAGGTTGTACAAAAGGGCCTGATTCAGCGGCTCGGGCCCGACACGGCGCACGCCGCTCGGGGTGTATCCCATCAATCCGTGCCAGCAAAACTCATACTCACGCGCCGCGTCGTTGTGGCTGCGATAGTTTGATTTCAGAAATTCATCAATCAGTTCACGCTGATCTTCAGGGCAGTATTCTTGGCGCGAGTAGTCGGCTTGGTTGGGGAGCACTTTTTCAGGCCCGCCGGCGCAGATCAGGTTAAACGAGCCGGGGGTCGTATGCTCGTGCGGGCGGCGCGTAAAGTAAAAGTACGGGTCGCCGGTCGGGTCTTTGTGGGCGCCTTTTTTACTCGGCACCCGATAGCTTATTGCCGAGGGCGGGTGGTTTAACGGCTCAATATACCCAGCCATGTAGCCAATGCGTCCGTGTAGTTGGTGGTGAAAGTTCGTGTTAATCTCGCGCCCCGCGTTGTTGATAATAGAAAAGTTTTCAAATCCGTTGGTACACAGTACTACACGCTCGGCTGTAACCTTAAAGTTTTTTATAGCCAGCTCGGCTTGGCTGTCGCCCAGCGTTATGGTGCTCACATAGCTTTCTTCAAAGCAGGCAAAGCGGTCTTTGTATCGCTCGAGCAGGTACTCCAAGAGTTTCTCGGTAAACAGCGCGCTGTTCATGCATCCTTTTTGCGAGGCGACCGAGGCAATGTACGACGTGTTGTCCGTTTCAAGTAAGTCGAGTACATCTTTGTGCGGCACCAGATCAAACAGCGGGTCGTAGTGGGGTGGGATATGAGAGACTCCTTTCCATTCCTTCGACACCAGCACACTCTCGGGCACTAGGCCCCCTTTGCGGCGCACGTCGTTGTTTTTAAGCACGGTTATGAGCTGGTCCAAGCTGGAGCAGCCCTCATAGCCCATAAAGCGGTATAAAGGCGTTTTAAGCTTGGTTTCAGACACTATCTGGTCTATCAGGCTCCAGGCAGACTCCACGGCACGCTGGCCCTCGGCCGCTTTTGCAAAGCCAAACTCAGTGGCGAGTTCGTGGAGCGGGCGTTCAAAATAACTGGTGAGCTGACCTGCGTTGTGGCCGGTTGCCCCGTGGGCAACCTTGTCGCCCTCAAGCAGGAGCACGCGCTTGGTGGTGTTGCGGAGTATAAAAAATGCCGTGGTGATGCCGGCGATACCGCCGCCTACAATGGCTATATCGGTTTCTGCGTGGTCGCCCACACTTACCACGGCGCGGGTGCGTTTGAGTTGCTCGAGCCAGGGAGAACGGTTGGGGATCATGGGGTTAGTTACTTGCCTGCACGCAGCGCAAAGTAAATATCTTCAAGTGCTTTTACGGCGTCGCCTGCAGCAATATTGTTCTGGTGGTACAGCTCGTCAGTGCAGTCGCCAGCAGACCAGATACCGTCTACGCTCGTGCGCTGATTTTTAGGATTGGTTACTACACGGCCATATTCGTCGAGAGGGAGAATGTCTTTGGCAAAGTCGGTCGAGGGGAGCATGCCAATCTCTACAAACACTCCGGCGACCGGGATTTCTGACTTTTCGTTTGTTTGTGTATTTTCTACCACTACGCCAGAGACA
>CAZXKI010000085.1:0-998 GCA_964641145.1 uncultured Candidatus Saccharibacteria bacterium
GGGCGACCGCACCGACTTTAACCGTCTCCGCATCGCTATCGAGACCGACGGCACTATCACTCCTCGCAAGGCGCTTGAGTCTGCTATCGAGATCATGATCACTCAGCTTAAGTCAGTTATCGGCTTCCGCGAGGAAGAGGTGGCAGAACAAGCTGCTCCGACTAGCGAAGCAGAGGCACAGTCTCCTGAAAACTCTACTGAGGTCATGAAGACCCGCATTGAAGATCTTGAGCTCTCAAGCCGCACGGTATCTGCGCTTGAAAAGGAGGGTATCCGCACCGTGGGAGGCCTCGCACGCAAGCGCGAGCAGGACCTTGTTGATATCGAAGGTCTTGGACCGAAGTCGATCCAGGAGATTAAGCGCGCACTTGCCAACTTCGGTATCATTCTGAAATAATCTGAATTCTTAAACCTTTATGCGGCACGGCAATCACAACAGAAAATTTGGCAGACAAAAGGGCGAGAGAGTGGCGCTTAAACGCTCTTTGCTCCGCTCGCTTGCCCTTAAAGGCCGTATCCAGACCACCGAGGCTAAGGCTAAGGAAATCCGCCCCATGATGGAGAAGCTCGTTACTCGCGCTAAAAACCCGACTCTTGCAAACCGTCGCCTCATTATTTCTGCTATCGGCGATGAGGGCGCTGCAAAGAAGGTGATTGAGGCTGCAGAGGGCTACAAGGAGCGCGCGGGCGGCTATATCCGCATCGTTAAGATGGTGCAGCGCAAAGGCGACGCAGCTAAAATGGCTTTGATTGAATTCGTATAAACCTATGATTACCATTGACGCACAAAACAAGACAGTCGGCCGCGTAGCAAGCGAAGCTGCAAAAATACTCCTCGGCAAGCACAAGGCGAGCTTCGTTAAGAATGCCGTTATGGGCGAAGAGGTGAAGATCATCAACTCAGCCAAAGTTAAGATTTCTGGCGCAAAGATGACTGACAAGAAGTACATCCGCTACTCCGGCTACCCAGGCGGGCAAAAGGAGGAGTCTTATGCTAT
>CAZXKI010000085.1:1008-3070 GCA_964641145.1 uncultured Candidatus Saccharibacteria bacterium
TCCGCCGTGCAGTGTTGGGCATGCTCCCAAAGAACCGCTTGCAGACCAAGCGCATCAAGCTTCTCACCATCGAAAAGTAATATGGCTACCAAGACCACTAAAGACGAGCGTTATATTGAGACCGTAGGCCGCCGCAAGACGGCTATTGCTCGTGCGCGCATTACACCGTCGAACCGTACGATGGTATTTGTAAACAACAAAGACGTTAACGAGTATTTTCCTACAGAACCGCTTCGCGTTGCAGCGCTTGAGCCATTTCTTAAAGTATCGCTCCCAGTACAGTTTTCTGTAACGGTTGTGGTAAGCGGCGGCGGCATCGCTGGCCAGGCTATTGCAGTGCGCCACGCAATCTCTCGCGCATTGGTTGAGTATCAGGCAGACCTCCGCGGCGTGCTGAAGAAAGAAGGATTTTTGAAGCGCGATCCTCGCGCAAAAGAGCGCCGCAAACCAGGTCTCAAGAAGGCCCGCAAGCGCCCACAGTGGTCAAAACGTTAATCTCAACGAAAAAGCCGGCACTCCGCCGGCCTTTTTCTTGATTTAATGTAAAAATCTGCTATAATACGCGCCATGTCGGACGATACCTTTGAAGAAGAGTTCGTCCCCGAAGAGGAGGCCGAACAAGGACCCGCGCTTATCAAGCGTTTGCGTGAGCGTCTTAAAAAAGCGACCGAAGAAAAGCAGGAATATTTAGAAGGATGGCAGCGCTCAAGGGCCGACTTCGCCAACTTTAAACGCGAAGAGGCGCTCATGAACGAGCACAAAGAGGTTCGCATCAAAGCCAGCTTAGTCGAAGACCTAATTCCCGTCTTAGATTCGTTTGAAATGATGCTCAAGCACGCGCAGACCAAGGAGATGAACCTCGTGCACAAGCAGTTTCTCGACGCACTTCGTAAAATGGGTATCACGTATTACGGCAAAGCAGGGGACACGTTCGACCCGCACAAGTTTGAGGCACTGCGTGAAGTCCCGGTAGAAACTCAGGAAGACGATAATCACGTTGTATCGGTTGAGCGCAGCGGATATAGTATTGGCGAACATATTATCAGACCCGCCCAGGTAACAGTGGGCACTTATAAGCAATAATCTAACATCGTATGGCAAAGATTCTTGGTATCGATTTGGGTACGACAAACTCGGCAATCGCCGTTATGCGCGGCGGTGAGCCTCAGATTATTGATAATGCTGAAGGCGCACGCACCACTCCGTCTGTAGTGGCTACTTCTAAAACCAATGAACGCTTGGTGGGTCTTATTGCGCGCCGCCAGGCAGTAACCAACTCTAAGAACACGATCTATCAGATCAAGCGCTTTATCGGGCACTCGTTCGACGAAGCCAATGTGCAGAAGGACAAAGCATCGGTGCCGTTTGAGATCCGCAAAGCAGACAACGGGGGTATTGAGGTGCAGATGGGCGACAAGTGGTACCGTCCTGAAGAGATTTCTGCAATGATCCTGCAGAAGCTAAAGACTGATGCAGAAAAGCGCCTGGGCGAACCTATTACCGAGGCGGTTATTACTGTACCTGCCTACTTTAACGATGCTCAGCGCGCTGCTACGCGCGACGCTGGCAAGATTGCCGGCCTGGAGGTTAAACGCATCATTAACGAGCCTACCGCAGCTGCGCTTGCGTACGGCTTTAACAAAAAGAAAGACGAAAAAGTGGTGGTGTTCGACTTTGGCGGCGGCACCTTCGACATCTCTGTGCTCGAGGTCGTGATGGCCGGCGGGGAAGAGGGCTCTATCGAAGTGCGCTCTACCGACGGTGACGCTCACTTGGGCGGCAAAGATATCGACCAAAAGATTATCGACTGGCTTGCTACCGAATTTCAGAAAGAGAGCGGCATAGATGTCCGCAACGACCCGCTCGCACGCCAGCGCTTGGATGAAGCAGCAGAGAAGGCAAAGATTGAACTCTCTACGGCTATCGAAACTGAAGTAAACATTCCGTTTATTACCTCTGACGCTTCTGGCCCGCGCCACCTCCTGGTTAAACTCACTCGCGCAAAGCTCGAAGAGCTTACCGCAGAGTTTATCGAGCGTGCGATCTCTATCACCAAGCGTGC
>CAZXKI010000086.1:0-2999 GCA_964641145.1 uncultured Candidatus Saccharibacteria bacterium
ATTGCCGCATTTCTCCGCAAATACGAAAACCCGCTTCCGGAAATTAAGCTCGACATTGAAGAGATTCGCTCCCCAGAAAGCAATGCAGCAATTGTTGCCTATATGGTGGCCGAGGGTCTTGAGAAGCGACTTCCGTTCCGCCGCGTGTTGAAGCAGACCATCGAAAAGGTAATGGCTAACCGCGACGTTAAGGGTGTACGTATCGGTTTGGCTGGTATGTTGGGCGGCGGCAGCATGTCGCGTCGCGAGGAGCTTAAGAAGGGCCGCATTCCGCTTCAGACCTTCCGCTCTGATATCGACTACGCTAAGGAGCGTGCAAACCTCCCGCTTGGCGTTATCGGCGTAAAGGTCTGGATCTACAAAGGCGAGGTCTTTGCTGCAGAGAAGAAAGAGAAAGCCAAATAAACTTTTATGTTGCTTCCTAAGAAAGTAAAATTTAGAAAATGGCACACGATGCGCCGCAACCCCAAGCGCTCGATGGTTGCCTCTCGTGGAGTTACGGTGGCCTTTGGCAGCCATGGCCTTAAGGCTATGAGCGAGGCTCGTATCCGCTCAAACCAGCTTGAGAGTGCCCGCAAGGTAGTAGTGCGCGAGCTAGGGAAAACTGGCAAGATGTGGCTCCGTGTGTTCCCAGATAAGCCGTTTACCCAGAAGCCGCCAGAAGTGAAGCTCGGTAAAGGTAAGGGCGATCCGGTAGGGTATGAAGTGCAGATCTGGCCAGGCCGCGTTCTCTTTGAAGTGGACGGCGTACCTGCAGATGCGGCTATCAAGATGCTTGCCAAGGCAGGGAAGAAACTCCCCCTCAAAACTCGCGTAGTTGCCCGCACACACTAGAATTTATGAAAAAGCACTCACTTACAAAGCATTCAGTTGAAGACCTTAACAAGCTCGTCGTCGAGAAGCGCGAGGAGCTTCGGGCCTTGCGTTTTGCCGTCGCAGGCAGTAAAACTCGCAATGTTAAGCATGCCTCAACGCTTAAGAAGCAGATTGCCCGTGCGTTAACCGAGCTTAAGAAACGCTAATATGGAAACCAAAACTGTACATAGAAAGACTCTTCGCGGTACCGTAGTCTCTGACAAAATGCAGGAGACGGCGGTGGTTTTGGTGTCCCGCTATGTAAAGCATCCGAAGTACAAGAAGTACATGAAGATCACCAAGAAGTACCATGCTCACAATCCAGGCAATCGTGCCAAGGAGGGGGAGCAGGTAACAATCCGCTCATGCCGCCCGCTTTCAAAGACCAAGTCATTTGAGATCGTGTTTGCCTAAACTTTTATGATTCAACCTCGCTCAATAGTAACCATTGCAGATAACTCCGGCGCCAAGCTCGGACGCATCTTCAAAGTGCTCGGCAGCTCAAAGAAGCGCTATGCGCAGATAGGCGAGATTGTCGTCCTTTCAGTGCAGACTGCAGAGCCCCGCAAGTCGGTTAAGAAAAAGGATGTACTCCGCGCGGTAGTGGTGCGCCAGCGCCAGCCGTTTCGCCGCAAAGACGGCTCTTACCTCCGCTTCGACGAGAATGCAGTCGTGATTATTGAAGGTGCAGGCAAAAACGCTCACGAGCCTAAGGCGGGCCGTATCTTCGGCCCGATACCGCGTGAGCTTCAGGACTTGGGCTATCAGACCATTATTTCTCGTGCGCCTGAAGTTGTATAACGCATATGAATACTCTCCATATTAAAAAAGGCGATACGGTAGTGGTCCTCTCGGGTGTACACAAGGGCAAGACCGGCAAAGTAGTTAAGGCAATGCCGAAGGAGGGCCTCGTGCTTGTAGAAGGCATTGGCATGGTTAAGAAGCACCAGCGTGCACGCCGCGATGGCCAGAAAGGTCAGATTATCGACAAGCATCTCCCGATCCGCGCAAGCAAGGTAATGAATGTTGCGCTTCAGAAAGAGCGTGCAAAGAAGAAGAAATAATTTATGGCAACAAAACTTTTACAAGATTTGCAGAAGACAACCTTTAACGATCTTAAGGGTGCTATGGGCTGGGTTAACCCTATGCAGGCTCCTCGCGTTGAGAAGGTAGTGATTTCTGTAGGTGTCGGCAAGATGGCCAAGGAGAAAGGCCGTCAGGATATGGTCGCTAACCGTTTGGCCAAAATTACCGGCCAGAAGGCAGCTACTCGCGGCGCCAAGAAGGCCATTGCAACCTTTAAGACTCGCATTGGTGACCGTGTGGGATACCAGGTGACACTTCGCGGCAAGCGCGCAGAGGACTTTTTGAATCGTCTCATACACATTGCGCTTCCGCGTACTAAGGACTTCCGCGGCATTTCTGCAGACGCTATCGATGACATGGGCAACTACACCCTTGGTATTAAAGAAAACACCGTGTTCCCAGAGACTGCAGACGAAGAGCTTAAGGACGTGTTTGGCATGGCAGTAACGGTAGTTACAACCGCCAAGAACAAGGCAGAAGCAAAGGCCTACCTAACCCACCTCGGGTTTCCGTTTAAGAAGTAGGGTCTACAAATAGCCGTATACTTACCTTATGAGTAAGATGTACTGGGGAATTGTTATTTGTTTATTTTCAACCTTGCCGTTAAGTGTCATGTTCACCCTTACGGGGTTGCTGTTCGGTTGCCAGAATGCCTTTGAGTTGGGTTGTCCTTCAAACCCCGTGGGGGCTTTTTTCGGAAACGCTGGTCTGCTCTTAGGTTTTCTTACTTTTATAACCTATCCGGCGGGGGCATTACTTGGCCTTATAGGAATTATTACTGCATTTGCTTCAAGTACAAAGAAAATGTACGAAGAGCCTGATCCTAATAAGAAAGTTGCTCAAAAGAAGTCGCTACTCATTGCAGCGGGGTGTATATTTCTAGTTTTCTTAACCTTGTTTGGAATCCCTTGGGTTGTAAATAATCTTTAGAAGAGAATGCTGCCTCGGAGGGCCTCTATTTGACTTATTTTATGGCTTCGCGTATAGTCCTCTCAGCCCATCAAGGGCTCCTTTTTTCTGATAGGTGCCGCTTAGTCGTTTCGGCGAGGCAAACCGGC
>CAZXKI010000087.1:0-2899 GCA_964641145.1 uncultured Candidatus Saccharibacteria bacterium
CCCCGATTTACGCCGTGAGAGGGCGCTGTCCTAGCCATTAGACGATAGGGCCAATTACTCAGCTCGCATCTTAATTAATCGCGGGCTAGCTTCGCAGGCCATATAATCTTCGCTCGTTCGGAAGAAAGAACAAGCTCTTTCTTCTCTCACTTCGCTCGATTATAGGGCCACGCACCAACACAATAAAACAAAAAGGGGTAAAAAGAAAGGGGTCTCTGTAGAACGGTTTTCAAAGGATTTTAATCGAGCTAGTATTGAGTAACAAGATTACTGGGCCTATATGCGTACGAGTATAAAAAATTTCTGGCAGCAGTACCGAGTGCACACCGTCTTGGTCATTGCCGCTTTTGCGCTCGGCTTTCTTGCCGCCATGACCACCTCAGTAAAAACTACTGACTTAGATGATCATGCTATTCGCGAGCATGACACTCGCTATGATTTTATTCATCCCCTCCTTATCTGCCAGGTAGACGAAAACGAGGAAACTGCCGAACTCTCATCACTCGACCAGAAAGTGAGCCGCGTTATTGAAGCGGCAAAAGATAATAAGGAAATACTTTCCGCCTCTGTCTATTATCGTGACCTAAACTCAAACCGCTGGATGGGGGTCAACGAGCTTGAGCCCTACGAGCCCGCCAGCCTTCTCAAAGTCCCCATTATGATGGCCTACTTTAAACAAGTGGGCGCGTATCCCGACATCCTTGATACCAAATACCCCTACGAGCTGCGTGAGGAGCGCGATGCGCTTATACAGAAGCCTCTGCTTGTTTCAGGGCGCTCGTATACCATCCTTGACCTTATACGAGGCATGATCATCCAGTCTGACAACAGCGCCAAAGAGATCCTAGAAGAGCATGCCGGCCAAGAGGTGCTTGACCAGACATATAACACCCTCGGTCTTAAAGACCCGTACGATACTTCGAGCGGACTTTACAAACTTTCTGCGAAAAACTATGCACTGTTCTTCCGCGCACTCTACAACGGCACCTATCTCGGCAGAAGGATGTCTAACACCGCGCTTCAGATATTGTCTGAATCAGAGTTTGTGTTGGGTCTTCGTGCAGGCACTCCAGAAGGTATCAATGTCGCGCACAAGTACGGCGCTCGTGGCCTTACAGAGAGCAATGGTTTAAAAGGGGTAGAGCTTAGCGACTGCGGCATTGTGTATGCCCCCGACTCGCCTTACCTCTTGTGTGTGATGACTCACGGCACTGATCCGTATGTACTTGCGGGAGTCATTAAAAATGTGGCCGAGACCATCTACAAAGAGGTTACAAAAGGGCAGTAATAACTAGCCTCAAAATATAAGAAAAAGAAAAGCCCGGCGGACTGCGCAATGCAGCCGCCGGGCCAAGATGATCGTTCAAGCGAACGGATTGACCTTCACAGAGGAGGTAGGGCTCCGAGGACGAATGCTCCCTTGGGGAACGCTCTTGGCGCTCCGTTTCCCCTCCGAGCGCCGGTCATCCCAGAACACCTTAGGGCGGTCGAGGCCGTCAATGCCTACGACTATCCCCGTACGGCGAGGAAATCCTTTCGGCGGATCCTTCTTCTGCTCAACCGGCTGGTTGTAGCAGAGACCCTGCCTCTCCAACCGAACCGTGGCCGGCTCACGCTTGGGACCTGCGCGGCGAGGCTTGTGCCGAGTCACAATTTCGAAATGCACCATTCAGACTCCTCCAATCGCATCGATATGGATCTAAACTAAAGAGCGACCTCATTTCTGAAGTCGTTAGATATTAAAACACAATACTAGCGCTTGCGCCACTCTGCATCCTGGCGCACCAAGAGCTCCCCTGCCCGCTCCGGTTCCGCCATTACCTCCTCTACCACCCGCTCCATACGCATACTCTGCGAGCCTTTTACTAAGACTACATCATGCTCGCGCATTACGTTCTGCAGTTCTTTAGCAGCTTGTTCCGAACTTTCAAATTGCAAAATAGCGCTGTCGGGCATTCCCGCATCCAGCGCACCCTGCGCAATATCACGCGCGCGCAAGCCCACGGTCAACAGCAGGTCGCAGGTCTTGGCCGCATGCGCGCCCACTTTCCTATGTTCGGCAGAAGAATGTTTGCCCAGCTCCAGCATGTCGCTCAACGCAGCCACTTTGCGAGCCATAGCGTGCGTACCGACCACATTCAGCGCAGTAAGTGCCGCCTCTGCTGCAGCAGGACTCGAGTTATAGGTGTCATCAATAATGAGCGTGTTCTTAATACCGCGTATCAGGTGCATACGGCCAATAGGCGGTTCATAGTTGGAAAGGGATGCAACAATCTCTTCTACTGGCCGGCCGAGCGCCTTCCCTACGGCTGCGCCTGCAAGCGCCGGCAAGAGCGCATGCTCGCCTATGGTCCCCACCACTTCTATCGGCGCCGAGGTGCCTGCAATATCCACCTGCGCACTCATACCAATCGGCCACTCTTCTTTGCCTTTTTCAAACAAAAACCGCGCCTCGGTAACACGCACATCGGCATGCGGCACAAGCCCATAGGTAATAATCGGGTGTCCGGCTGCGCGAGGCTTCAATATCTGAGTCTCTTTGTCGCCTGCGTATAAAATAAGGGTGCCGCCTGGTTTAAGCGCTTTAATAAGCGACGCCTTTTCTTCTACCACTTCTTCTGGCGAGTCAAAGTACTCCACATGCACCGGCACGTCCGGCAGCCGCGTAATCACCGCAATATCTACCGGCAGCCACTTGGCGAGGCCTTTAATGTCGCCCGGACGGTCAGCCCCCACCTCCAGCACCAGCCATTCTGGATATTTATTTGCCGACACAAACAATAAAAAAAGTCCGTCGGCAAGATTTTGCAGCCACTTGAGCGGGTTATTCCAGGCGTTCTGCACGCCCAAAATAGTTAAGGGCAGGCCGATCTCGCTGTTAAAGCTCTTTTGGCTCTTA
>CAZXKI010000088.1:0-2861 GCA_964641145.1 uncultured Candidatus Saccharibacteria bacterium
CCCATCGTTTAGGCGATTCCATTCGTGGATGAAGATGTTCGGGTCAATAGCAAACTCGACACTGAAGTACATAGCGGTGGCCGGCCCACCAAGTGCGGTGAGCAGGTTTCCACACACGTTGTTCAGTGTCGACCTGAGACCCATGTGAGCCACGCCGACTCGAAGGATCTCCCGTGTACCCGGATGCACCGTCCATCCAACAAGCAGTGCGCATCCCGCTGCTGAGATGAGGAACGCCTGTTTGATTTCAAGCAAACAGCCGTCGGCTGGTCTGTCCGGGTTGCGATAGACAATAGTGTTGCCGCCGAGTGGAATTTTGGTGGTGAGCTCGACGGTGTCGATTATCCGTCCGTTGAATGCCGTCGGAGTAGGGGCCAGCAGGTCATGTACTCCTAGTTGGTTGGCGATCTGCGGCAGATGTCGGGCGGGCGGGGAATCCGGAGCGCGAAGATGTGCCATGCTCCAGTTCAACCCCTTCTCGACGTTGAAGTAGCGGCCAAAGGCGACCAGGTATAGGGAATCTTCTGCAAGCGCATGCTGATGCATTGCGCCGTGCACATAGTGGGGTCGGATAGTTCCGTGCATTTGGCACCCTTCTTTCCGTTTCGGTTGAACTTAGTCTCGAAACAAAATACTGAAAAAAGTTGAATAAGTCAAGATTTTGTGGCATTGTATGATCCATGGCTGGAAAGCTTTCTGTTGTGGCAACGCCGATAGGCAACCTTGAAGACATCACGCTTCGGGCACTTCGCATACTTAAAGAGGTGGATGTGGTGGCTTGCGAGGATACTCGCATGACCAAGAAGCTGCTTTCGCATTTTGATATTCATACCCAAGTTACTAACCTTAAGGGGGTTCCAACCTTGCTCGAACAAGGTCGGCATGTGGCGCTTGTGAGCGACGCAGGTACGCCCGGCGTTTCTGACCCAGGGCTCGAGATCGTGTCTAAAGCTCGGGAGTCCGGTGCCGCTATAGAGGTCATACCAGGTCCTTCGGCCTTGGCGGCCGCAATATCTATTGCAGGTCTACGAGCCCCCACTTTTACCTTTTATGGCTTCCTGCCGCTTAAAAAGGGCCGTGAGACGCTGTTTAAAGAGGTTGCAGCGAATGAGCGAGCAAGTGTGTTCTATGAGTCTCCGCACCGTATTCTTAAGGCGCTCGACATGCTAGCCAAGCTACTGCCCCCAGAGCGCCGGGTTGGTATTTTTAGAGAACTCACCAAGCTTCACGAAGAGTCTTTTGTGGGTTCGGCTGCCGCAGCGCTCGCTCATACTGCCGCTGACCCCAATAAGCAGCGCGGAGAATTTGTTGTAATAGTCGAAGAGCAGTAGCGCCTTCGGCGATATATCCGTCGCTCGCTCGGTTACAAAGTTTAACTTTGCACCTCGCTTCGCTAGGCTATAGAATAAAGCCATGTCGAAAGAGATGGCAGTGATTGCGGCAGGTATCTGGGTTTTGATCGTGCCGTATCTTGGCGTCCCAGGAAGTTGGCGCACGACACTTCTCATTATTACCGGTGTTGCTCTTATAGTACTTGGATTCTTTTTACGCGCAGAGGCTATTGCGCGCGCTGGGCGTCGCGGGCATTCATCATTTGTCGAGCACGTTCCTAACTCCACGCACGAGCGTACCTATGAGCGAAAAGAGGGGATTAGTTCACTCAACTAAAAAATCGCTCACTGTGGTCGGCGCCTCCGCTGTATTGGCAGGCGCAGCTTTTGTCTTTGCGTATACCAGCCTTCCCTCACTTCTTTCAGTCTCTTACACGTCACAATCATCTATCGCGACGCTGACTGGTCCGCCACCGCCGCCGCCGCTTGATACACACCGCTATGACACGAGCCTTCTTGCGCTTGCGCAGGTTGCGACTACTAGTCCGTGGTATCAGGCGTTTTTGAATCCTGGCGCCACATCCTCAGCTTTGGTTGCGACTCAAAAGTGGCCAGTACGCGCTCCGTATCCACGGGACGGCCGGGCTCTTCTGCCGTTTAATCGCATCGTTGCGTATTATGGCAACTTTTATTCTCGGGCCATGGGCGTGCTAGGACAGTATGAGCCAGAAGAAATGCTCCAGCGTCTGGCTGCAGCGGTTGCTGAATGGCAGGCCGCTGATCCTGCTACGCCAGTTATTCCCGCGATTCATTACATTGCGATCGTGGCTCAGGGTAGTGAGGGCAAGGATGGCAAGTATCGTGCCCGCATGCCTGATGACCAGCTGGATATAGGCCTTGCGCTTGCAGAGAAGATAAACGGCATCTTTTTTATTGATCTTCAGGTGGGGTTAAGTGATGTTGAGAGTGAGGTGGCTATATACGAAGAGTATTTAAAGCGCCCCGACGTACATCTGGCGCTCGACCCAGAATTTGCGATGCAAACCTCTGGCAAGAAGCCGGGTAGAGTCATTGGCACGCTTGATGCGGCTGATATTAACTATGCAGCCGAATATCTAGCAGGTCTGGTGCGCCAGTATGATCTGCCGCCAAAGATTTTGGTGGTGCACCGCTTTACCCACGACATGCTAACAAACTATGACCAGATTAAGCCGCTCCCTGAAGTTCAGATGGTGATTGATATGGATGGATGGGGTGGCCCGGCAAAAAAGAAAGGAACCTATAACTCAGTTATCTATCCCGAACCGGTTCAGTTTACCGGCTTTAAGTTGTTTTATAAAAACGATTCGCTAGACGGCGAGTCACTCCTCACTCCTGAGCAAGTACTTGAGCTAACCCCAGCACCTAGCTACATCCAATATCAGTAACAGTTGTACTATGGGTGTACCGCACACCTATGACCGCGACCACTAAAGCACTTTCAATACTCGGAATCGGTGCGCTTGTGTTGGGTGTTGCGTATGCGTTCCC
>CAZXKI010000089.1:0-2813 GCA_964641145.1 uncultured Candidatus Saccharibacteria bacterium
TATAGACAAGTTGAAGCCCGCATGCAACAACACTGCGAGGATAACTCCCAAAAAAGCGGCCAAGCGGCGCAGGGATGCTTTTTGATAGAAGGTAAACGCGAGTGCTAAGCCTATCGTAGCTGAAGATAGTGTGTGCAGCAGCGTTGCGCCTACAAAGCGGAGGTTGCCGGTCACAATAGTCTGCATCCAGTTGCCGTGCTCAAGCGGGCTCATGATAAACAGCACGTTCTCAAGCGCGGCAAAGCCAAGTGCTGCGGTCACCATATAAATAACAGCGTCCAAGGGCTCATCAAAGACTCCCCAGCGCAGGGCTGCGAGGTACGCGGCGCCAAATTTAAACAGCTCTTCAATTGCCGCCCAGGCGACCAGGAGCCAGGGGCCGGTAATGTACTGTGCAAGAAAGCGTTCGCTGTGGAGCACAAACGGGATCGTAAGCATGCCGAGTATAAAACAGAAAAAGATGTAGCGTTTTGGCTCGGGCTCGCAGCGGTCTTCTAAAAGCCAAAAGGTAAGCCACAACAAGGCCGGCAGTATACCGCCCAAAAAGGCTACTAAGAGCACTGGCTCAAACATGCGTACAGTATAAGGCCTATCATCTAGCGAAGCGAGACAAAAGAAGTGAACTTCTTTTCCGAGTGAGTGACGATGATATAGTTTCCTAACTTTATTTAACCGGCCACGCCTCAACCATCAACAGGTCTTTTTTATTTGGCATAGAGGTCCAGATTTCTTCGGTGAGGTGAGGCATAAACGGATGGAGGAGTTTGAGCGAGTCGGCCAGTATAGTCATAAGCACAGACTGGCGCGACGTAGCCTCCGCACCGCCATTTTTAAGTATCGGTTTGCTCTCCTCAATTATTTCTGCAGCAAAACGGTTCCAGAGGTAGTGGTAGAGTTTCTCAGCGGCAAGGTCTAGGCGGTACTCTTCCAAATTTGCCGTCACTTCTTTACCTAGGGTGCGAAACTCTTCTATCAATGTTTGGTCCGCCTCGTTAAGGGGCCCTGGTTCGGTAGTGTTTTCTAGGACAAAGCGGGTGATATTCCAGATCTTATTGGCGAAGTTTTTGTAGCCCTTAATACGGTCTTCGGCGAGCTTAATGTCGTTGCCCGGTGCAGCACCCAAAATAAGCGAGAGGCGCAGCGCATCCGCGCCGTACTTGTCGATCATATCGAGTGGGTTGATGATGTTGCCCAAGCTCTTCGACATTTTGCGGCCTTGCGCATCGCGCACCAGGCCGTGCAAGTACACCTGTTTAAACGGCACTTCGCCAAGCAAGAATCCGCTCATGAGCACCATGCGTGCAATCCAGAAGAACAGGATGTCGTAGCCAGTCTCCAGCACAGAGGTTGGGTGGTAGGTTTTAAGGTCGTCGGTAAGCTCCGGCCAGCCAAGGGTTGAGAAGGTCCACAGTCCTGATGAGAACCAGGTGTCGAGCGTGTCTGGGTCTTGCTCCCAACCTTCTTGCTGCCAGTTTTTTGACGGCGGTTCAGTGGCTACATGGATATGTTCGCCCTTGTACCACACCGGTATACGGTGGCCAAACCAGATCTGGCGCGAGATACACCAGTCGCGCAGGTTGTCGACCCAGTGATAGTAGGTCTTCTCAAAGTGGTCAGGCTGGATTTTGATCCTTCCACCTTCAACTGCCTCGTGCATGATCTGCTTAAGCGTGGTTTTCTTCCCACCCCCGGCGCTCTCCTGTACAAACTCCTGATTAACCGCAATAAACCACTGCATCTTGATCTGCGGCTCGATAGTCCCGCCGCCGCGGCTGTTGGTTGCAACGTTGTGGGTGTACTTTTCTTCAACTTTTTCTACCAAACCTTTAGAAGTGAGCTTTTCAACAATCAGCGGGCGCGCTTTCTTAATATGCTGGCCGGCAAATTCCCCTGCGATAGGGAGCAGTATCCCGCGCTCATCGATAACCTGCTCTTTGTCGAGTCCGTGACGCTCGGCAATCTCAAAGTCGGTCGTGTCGTGCCACGGCGTAATAGTCATAACACCCGTGCCAAACTCCATGTCGATAGCCGGGTCTTTAATAACCGTTGCGGTTATAGGTCCGTTAATCCACTCGAGCTCGATTTTTTGGCCGTGGCTGTACTCGGCGTAGCGCTTGTCGTCTGGATGCATCACGACATACTTGTCGCCAAACTTGGTTTCTGGCCGTGCGGTCGCAATAGTAAACGGCCCGTACTTTAGGTAGTAGAAGGGTGCGGTTTCTTCCTTCCACTCGATCTCGTCGTCAGACACGGTGGTCTGCATCTTCGGGTCCCAGTTAACAATACGCATGCCGCGGTAGATAAGTCCGGCTTTGTACATGCGCACAAAGGCCTCCATAACCGCGTTGTAGCGCCTCTCGTCCATGGTGTAGGCATAGCGCGACCAGTCGAGGGATGAACCCATGCGGCGCAGCTGGTTAATGATCGTGCTCTTGCTTTCGTCGGTAAAGGCGTCAATGCGCTTCATCAGCTCTTCGCGGCCAATATCGTGGCGTGTCTTCTTTTCTGTCTTATACAAAATGTCCTCAACTTTTGCCTGGGTAGCAATAGCTGCAGAGTCGGTGCCGGGGAGCCAGAGCGTTTTCTTGCCGCGCATGCGCTCAAAGCGCACCAAAATATCCTCAACGGCAAGCATGGCTGCGTGGCCTACGTGCAAAGTGCCGGTAACGTTGGGCGGGGGGAGTACGATAGAAAAAGGCTCCGTGCGCTCGCCCGGCAGGTTGTCGGGGTTAAAGTAACCTGATTCCTCCCATTTTTTGTATATAGCCTCCTCAACGGCCTGGGGGTCGTAGGGCTTTTTAAACTTCTCGGGC
>CAZXKI010000090.1:0-2772 GCA_964641145.1 uncultured Candidatus Saccharibacteria bacterium
TACCGGAAGCGGTAAGGGTACCTTGCTTAAACACATATCACACACTGTGCCCGGGCTCGTGTTTCCTCGATCGTGCACTACCCGCACTCCTCGTCCGGGTGAAAAAGCCGGAGAGACTTATTTCTTTGTTACTCCAGAAGAATTTGAACGTCGCATAGAGAGCGGTGATTTTTTGGAGTATGCACAGTATGGCGGCAATTGGTACGGCACTCTAAAGTCAGAAATTCTTCCTGCGATAGACGAGGGGAAAATTGTGGTGCGAGAAGTAGAAGTGCAGGGTGCGCGGCAGATTAGAGAAAAGGTTCCAGAAGACCTATTGCGCATCGTGTATGTGGATGCAGGTTCGTGGGAAGAGCTTGAGCGTCGTATTCTTGCTCGTGCACCTATTGAACAGCCTGAGCTTATCGCTCGCCGCAAACGATACGAAGACGAAACGTCCTTTAAAAAGGAAGCAGCGGTTGTGATTAAGAACCCAGACGGCGGGCTTGAGCAAGCAAAGCAGGATTTTGAAGCAGCGATACGCGCTATCGCGGCAAAATAGATTTTCGTTTACAATACCATCGTGGATAAACAAACACTTATTTTCTTGGGCACACAGGGGTCAGGGAAGGGAACGCAGCTAGGATTACTCAAGGATTTCATAGCAGAAAAGGACAGCAGCAGGGCTGTAGTGCAGGTAGGTATGGGCAAGCTTATGCGCGACCTGCAGGAGGAGGCAACCTATGCCGGACGCAGGGCAAAAGAGATTCTCGCTGGCGGGAATCTTATTCCGTATGCGGTAAGTACGGCACGGTTTACCAACTTTTTGCTTAACAATCTGGTAACTGGTGAAGAACATCTGCTTATAGACGGTTACCCTCGTACGCCAGAACAGGTGCCAGCTCTCGACTCGGCTATGGAATACTTTGGCCGCGGCAAAGTAACCGTAGTGCACCTCGACATCTCTGAAGAAGAGGCGGTTAAACGCCTGCTTCCCCGTAAGCGCTATGATGATACAGAGGAGGGGATTCGCTCCCGGCTTAAGTGGTCACGTGAGCAGACTCTCCCTAATCTTGAGTGGTTTAGGAAGCATCCGGAACGCTATGGGGTTATTGACGTGTTCGGGGAGCGCCCCATTGAGGACGTACAAAGCGAGATTCGTCAAAAGCTCGGGTTAGTATGATCGCAAAGACTCAGACACAAATAGACGGCCTGCGTGAGGCAGGTAGGCGCATGAAGCTCGTTGTAGACGAAGTCTTGGCGCTTGTGCGGCCGGGCGTAGGCTCTATGGAGCTTGAGATGAAGGCGCGCGAGGTAACAAAGCGGCTCGACGCAGAACCGTCCTACTTAGGCTTTAAAAATAAAGGCGAGGAACATGCATATCCTGCCGCACTCTGTGTTTCGATAAACAACGAGATTGCTCACAGTCCGCCCAACCTTCATAAAATCCTGAAAGCGGGTGACGTGGTCTCGGTAGACTTCGGGCTCGTCTACAAAGGCTACTTTATGGACACGGCCTATACGCTTGCGGTGGGAGAGGTGGACGCTAAAGCAAAGAATCTCATCGAGGGTACTCGTGAGGCTCTGCCTGCAGCCATAGAGGCTGCTCGGGTAGGAAACACGGTGGGCGACATTGGCGCTGCTGTAGAGGCTGTAGCAAAGCGCTACAAGCTGGGGATTGTTAAGGACTTGCGCGGACATGGCGTTGGTAATGACGTACACGAAGATCCCAACGTGCCCAACTTTGGCAAGGCGGGGAAGGGTGAAAAGCTGGTAGAAGGTTTGGTGCTAGCGCTTGAGCCTATTTTTGCAGAAGGCAAGGGTGCGCTCATAGACGGCGGCGATGGATTTACCTACAGTACCGAAGACGGTTCGCGCGCCGCACATTTTGAGCACACTATTTTGATTACTAAAGACGGGCCAGAAATTTTAACTGCGTAATGCTGCTGCCTTGCGAAATTAAAAGAATATGGTAATGTTGCGAGCATGAAAAACCCGAAGGAGGAAAAGACATTTGTACTGATTAAGCCGGACGGCGTTCGCAAGGGGTTGGTTGGCGAAATCATAAAACGCTTTGAACAGCGCGATTTAAAGGTTGTTGCGCTTGAGATGTTCCATGCAACCCGTAAGGAGATGGATGCGCACTATCCGACCAACGAGGCCTGGCTTAAGCGCATAGGGGAGAAGACCATGGGCACCTATACAAAGTATGGCCACGATGTAAAAGAAGACTTTGGCACCACTGACCTCCTTAAGATCGGCAAGACCGTGCGCGGCTGGCTCCTCGACTTTATGTCTTCTGCGCCGATGGTGAAGATGGTGGTGCAGGGTGTGCACGCAGTAGATATGGTCCGCAAGATTGTAGGTCCTACCATGCCGTATTTGGCAGAAATGGGCACTATCCGCGGCGATTACTCGGCAGACTCTGCTATTTCAGCCAACGTAGAAAAGCGCGCTGTCTATAACTTGGTGCACGCGTCAGAGACTCCAGAAGAGGCAAAGCATGAAATAACGCACTGGTTTGGCAAGAGTCAGAACGTCTTCAAATATAAGCGCTTCGGAATAGATGAATAGCTGCGCTTAGCAAAAAGCCCTTTGCTCCGGAGAGATGAACACGACCCCAACTCCCTGCACAAAGGGCTTTTTGCTTGCCTCTCTGGGCAGTTTGGTATACTTGGGGTAGGACTGCGGAAGCAAATGTCCTTAAGTGAATCTACAGGGAGTTTAATATTTTGCTCGGCCGTGGTCGGGCAGTGAAAACACCCACTTAGCTCAAGGTAGACACTTGCTTCC
>CAZXKI010000091.1:0-2719 GCA_964641145.1 uncultured Candidatus Saccharibacteria bacterium
GAAAAGCAGGTACACTAGAGGCTATGGAGCATATCAAGGCTCATATTTATAAGAATCTTGAGAAGAAGGATAAGGTCACCGAGCGCGGGGAGCTCCTTGAATACTTCCGTGATAAGCTCAACCGCACGCGCGTTAAGGATGGCTTTACGCCACTCACTATCGGACGCATGGCCAAGGTGCTGCAACTCATACCAACCAAGGATCTCTACTACTTACGGAGCGTATGCGACAAAGCCCCAGACTTTTCTAAAAAGTTTTGGTGGGAAGTGAATCCTAAACATCACACTAAAGAAGCGCTCGAAGCGCAGAAGAAGAAGTTTGAAGGATCTGATAAGAAAAAAACATTCAAAAAATACAAATCATATGGCAAACAGTAAATTTGTTGTTGAAGGTCTGGCGGGCAAGAAAACTCTGCAGGGGGAGATACAGGTGCGCGGCGCAAAAAATGCTGCGCTTAAAGCACTCCCGGCTAGCGTGCTGTTTGAAGATAAGGTGCCGTTTGAAAACTTGCCTCAGATCGAAGACGTAAAGCGCATGCAGGAACTCTTAGAAGCTTTGGAGGATGGCCCGGTGCTTAAGAAAGAAATTGCCGAGCGCTTTCGCGCCTCGGTAGTGTTAACTGGCCCCGTGGTAGCACGATATGGAGAAGTAACCTTCCCGTTCCCGGGCGGGTGCGTGCTCGGCGAGCGGCCCATCGATATGTTTGTGTTGGGTTTTACTGCCCTTGGCGCGGAAGTAACAGAAGAGAATGACCTATTTCACATCAAAGCAAAGGACGGCACCCTCAAAGGTGCGCAGATTTTCTTCCCGTTTGTGTCGGTGACTGCAACCGAGACCATGATGCTCGCTGCGGTGCTTGCCGAAGGTGTTACAGAAATTCATAACGCAGCAATGGAGCCGGAGATCCCGCACCTAGCTGCCTATTTAAATTCTTGCGGCGCACATATTGAGGGAGCAGGCACTTCGACTATAACAATTACCGGCACCAATGGTGTGCTACTTAAGGCAGAGGGCAAACCATACGTTACCTTGCCCGACCGTATAGAAGCTGGCAGCTTTGTGATATTTGCCGCACTGGCCGCCAAAGAAGTAAAGGTAAGCAACTGTGTGCCCGAACACTTAGGTGCGCTATTGGCAGTCTTGCGCCGCGCCGGCGTTGATCTTGAGGTTGGGGCTGACTATGTAACCGTGCGCGGTACTAAACCGAATAGTGAGTACAAACTTACCTCCGTGCGTACGCACGAGTATCCAGGATTCCCAACCGACCTCCAGGCACCTATGGCGGTGTTTATGAGTCAGTGCACTGGCGAAGGAACTTTGCTTGAGACTATTTTTGACGCACGCTTCCGCTACGTGGACGACCTGGTGCGCATGGGTGCCAAAATTACGGTGATGAATCCGCACAAGATCTTGATCCGCGGCCCGCGGGCGCTTAGCCGTAAAGAGCTTGAGGGTCCGGACCTTCGCGCCGGCCTCGCGTATATTCTTGCTGCGACGGTAGCGACCGGCACCTCGACAATCAGCAACGCTTATGTAATAGATCGCGGTTACGAAAAGATTGAAGAACGCCTCAAAGCACTCGGCCTTAACATAAAGAGGGAAGAAGTATAAGATTGCGGAGTAATGTCATTTTTTACTCCTAAACTCGGCATTGACCTCGGCACTGCAAACACGCTCGTGTTTATGCCAGGAAAGGGGGTGGTCTTAAACGAGCCTTCAGTGGTAGCGGTGTCGCAATTTGATAGGACTATTCTGGCAGTAGGCGCCGAGGCTAAAGAGATGATTGGCCGCACCCCAGACGAGATTATTGCCTACCGCCCGATGCGCGACGGCGTGATCGCCGACTATCGTGTTACTGAAGCGATGCTCCGGTATTTTATCCGCAAAGCCATGCCGCGCTTTAGTCTTATTAAGCCTGAAGTGATGGTCTCCGTGCCCACCGGTGTAACCTCCACCGAGCGCCGCGCAGTGGTGGAGGCGGCGATACGCGCCGGTGCTAGGAGCGCCTACGTAGTTAAAGAGTCGGTCTTGGCGGCGATCGGCGCCGGCGTGCCGATTAACGAAGCTCGCGGCAACATGGTGGTAGACATTGGCGGCGGCACCACCGACGTCGCAGTCATTTCTTTGGGCGGCATTGTGGCCTCAACCTCTGTTAAATGCGCGGGCGACAAGCTTGACCACGCTATTGCCGACTATGTGAAGAAATCTTTTAACCTAGCTATTGGCGACAAGACTGCAGAAAATATAAAAATTGGCGTCGGCTCGGCCGTGCCGGTAGAAGAAGACGTGGTTATGGTGGTGCGCGGCCGCGACTTTATTACTGGTTTGCCACGCTCGATGGAGATCAAGACAAACGACATTGTTAAAAGTATGGGTAAAGAACTGCGCGAGATTATCAAAGCAATCCGCGATGTGCTGCAGGAGACGCCGCCGGAGCTCGCGGCAGACATTATTGACCGCGGCATTATTATGACCGGCGGCACGTCACAATTGCGCAACTTCCCTGAACTCGTGCTGCGCCGTACAGGCGTAAAGGCTGTGGTAGCAGATGATCCGCTGTTTTGTGTAGCGCGCGGCACGGGTATCGCGCTCGAGCACTTGGATACCTACAAAAAAGCCATCATCGCCAAGCGATGATGGCCAGCGCGCCTAAGAGCGCGAGAACTCCTATCGTGGTTTCGACCACCGACAGCTGACTCCACTGAAGCCAGTTTTTTCT
>CAZXKI010000092.1:0-2719 GCA_964641145.1 uncultured Candidatus Saccharibacteria bacterium
GGTGGTCATGTCATTGTTCTAGAGCTCTATCAAACTCATGTTACGATTCTAGTTAGTATGGATTCCACACAACCCCCAGTGCCTTCCAGTGGCAGCGAGAGCAGCTCATTAAAAGCCCAGCTCACCACCGTAACAACCTTTTCAAAGATCGCTGCAGGCGCAGTGTTTATTGCGCTGCCGTTTGTGGGTTTTTGGTTGGGGCTTACGTATGCCAGCCAGTCATTGACTCCAACACAAAGCGATGTGGTACAAGAGCCTTCAGAAACAACGCCGGCGGCAGACACTGAGGGTGTGGCAACCACTACCGTGACGGGATATATCGTGTCGATTAATAAAGATGCAGTAGTGGTTGACTATATAGATATGCTGGGCGGGGATGAAGCTCTGGCAGCAAGGATTGCCGACGGCTATTGTAAAGAAGGTGATACGTGGGACGAGTGCTTCCCGTCCTTTCCTTTTTATGATCGAAACGTTAATCCAAAACTTAGAACGCTTAAGATGTCTCAGGATTTTTCAATTACTTCTTCTAGGGGCATGGCTTTAACAGTAGATCAGGTGCCGCTCGCGTCTGAAAATACTTCAAGTGAATATTATGTTGAAAAGTTTCCCGGGACATACTCTGGCTCTCCGTTTGTCATTAGTTTAAATAGCAAGAATGAAGTGGTTAAGATTGAGGAAATCTTCCAGCCGTAACTCTGCAGCCCTGCTTTACTCAAGGCCTTTCCAATTCTCACTAACGTAGGTCATAGAAATAGACTTGCTATACTTCCTGTGTATGCCAGTAGTTGAGATCTGGGCACTCCTCGCTGTGTTACTGTTGGGTGCAACGCAAATACTGTTTCTCAAAGGCGACGCTGCACAGATCAGCCGTAATTTTGCTGAGACATTTCCCATATTTCTTGGTAGTTTAGTCGGACTAATGGTGCTGGGTGGGTTCAGTGAATGGTCGCAAAAAGGCGCGGTACTATACGCGTCTAGTCGATATGCCTATCTCATCCTCACGTTGACCTACCCTCGCGTGCGTAAGTGGGCCTGGGCGCTCTCGATCGCCGGTTTGTCTCTGTGCTTAGCAGAACTCACTCGCGCACTCATGTTGCTCATCTAGGACCGCTTAGGCGGTTTGCTATACTGACTATATGAATACACAACCCAAGAATATGGTCTGTCTCTGGTACGAAAAGGACGCGCAGGCCGCAGCAGAATTTTATGCGGCCACCTTTCCCGACAGCAACGTTGCCAACGTCTTTCATGCACCTTCCGATTTTCCAGACGGCAAAAAGGGTGATGTGCTCACAGTAGAGTTTACGGTGTGCGGCATTCCTTGCATTGGTTTAAACGGCGGTCCAACCTTTAAGCAAAGCGAGGCGTTTTCGTTTCAGATTGCGACAGATTCTCAGGAAGAGACCGACCGCTACTGGAACGCCGTCGTTCAAAACGGTGGGCAAGAAAGTGCCTGCGGCTGGTGCAAAGACAAGTGGGGAGTGTCATGGCAGATCACGCCACGCGTCTTAACCGATGCACTGGCAGCGGGTGGCGACGAGGCCAAGCGCGCTTTTGACGCTATGATGACTATGCAAAAAATCGATGTTGCTGCTATAGAGGCGGCACGTCGGGGCTAACACAGGTTCTGGCTCACACCGCCAGCGGTAGTAGTATGGTGAAATTTCTATAAAACAAAAAGGTTTTTTAGCAACTCTTTGCAATGTGCCTCTTTTGATATACTACCTTTATGCGCTCAATTAAGAAGGCGCTTTTTTATTTATCGGTCGGCCTCGACTGGCTGGCGCACTTTATACGGTATTGGGGTAAACGGACGTTTGGCGACAGCAAAGATGTCGCTGGCGTACGTGTAATGTTGGTGCGCGACGGCAAGGTAGTGTTGGTTAAACACTGGTACGCGCCCGGGGTGTGGACTCTGCCGGGCGGCGGTTTAACCAAGGGGGAGCGTGCAACCGATGGCGCTACCCGCGAAGTGTTTGAAGAGGTTGGCTATCGCGTTAAATCATTCTCAGGTGAGTTGGGGATTTACGAGGGGCGGCGCGGCCGCGGCGACTCAGTTATTGTGCTCTGCACCGAAGACTTTACGGGCAGTATGAAGCTTCTGCCAAACCTCGAGATTATGGAGCGCAGTTTTTTTGACCTGCGTCACTTGCCTTACAATCTTTCGCCAGCAAACCGCCGTCGCGTTGAGTCGTATATCAAAGGTGTTCGCAACGAGCGTGGCTACTGGTAGCCAAGTTTGTTTCCGTATAGGTCGTTTAAGAGGGTGCGTGTGGCCGGGCCAAGCACGGTGCCGTCACCCTCTATACCGTTTTTTTCTTGAAATAGTTTAAGTGCGCGCTCGGTGCAGGGGCCAAACTTACCTGAACGCGGACACTCGGTAAGGCTGTTTCCTGGCGGCGGGTAGTAGCCTTCTTCGGTTAGGGCAGTCTGGAGCGCGAGCACGTCCATCGACTCGCTCTCGCCGCTCGGTATAGTGGTGCTCCACGTGTGGGGTAGCAGCGTGCTTGCATACAAGTGCGAGGCAGATGCGTTAAAAAAGTCCTGCACTCCGGCAAAGGTTTGGTAGGCAAGGTCAGTAACGGCTGCGCCGCGCAGCGAGTCTTCTGCAAACTGCGGCTCGTATATGTAGCCATACTCAATAAGCATGCTCGCGGCCGACTGCGAGTTGTCGCGGCCGATAGCTATGAGTTTCAGATCTTCGACAATCCCGGCGCTT
>CAZXKI010000093.1:0-2696 GCA_964641145.1 uncultured Candidatus Saccharibacteria bacterium
GTTGTAGCTCAGTTGGTAGAGCAACGCCATGGTAAGGCGTAGGTCGCCGGTTCGATTCCGGCCAACGGCTCCAACTTCTATATAATGGGAGTGTTCGCCAGCGTAGCTCAGTTGGTAGAGCGGCGGTATCGTAAACCGCAGGTCGCCGGTTCAATCCCGGCCGCTGGCTCCAAATGCAAAAAGAGGAATTAGAAGCACGTATTAAAGAACTCGAAGGCGCGATGACGGCGCCGGACTTTTGGAACAACCCTGCCGAGGCGCAGGCCATGATTAAAGAGTTGCAGGATTTAAAAATCGAAGCAGAGGGCGGCAGCAAGTATGAGCAGGGGAACGCGGTGCTCTCGATCGTTGCGGGCGCAGGCGGAGACGATGCAGAAGACTTTGCTCATATGCTCCTGGAGATGTATCGCAAGTACTGCGAGGGCCGCGGCTGGGGCATGCGTGTGCTGCATAAAAACGAGAATGACCACGGCGGCTACCGCAACCTCTCGGTAGAAATTGAAGGTAAGAAAGCCTACGGTACACTCAAGGGCGAGTATGGCGTGCACCGCCTCGTACGTATCTCGCCGTTTAACGCGAACCAAAAGCGCCAGACCTCATTTGTGCTGGTGGAAGTCTTGCCGGTTATAGAAAAGGTGGGAACTATAGAGATCCCTGAAAAAGATTTGGATATTACCGTGGCTCGCAGCTCTGGCCCGGGCGGGCAGAATGTTAACAAGCGCGAAACAGCGGTGCGTATTGTGCACACGCCTACTGGTATCAGTGCGCACGTAGACGGCGAGCGCACTCAGGGCGCCAACAAAGAAAAGGCGCTCGCGATTATTACTGCCAAGCTCCTGCGCCGGATGGAAGAAGAGCGCAAAGAAAAAATCACCGATCTTTCAACCAACCAAAAAATAGAATGGGGGAGCCAGATCCGCTCCTATGTGCTCCATCCGTATAAGCTGGTTAAAGATCATCGCACAGGTGTTGAGGTGCACGACGCCGAGAGCGTGCTTGAAGGGAATTTGGCGCCGTTTTTAGCGCCTGCTCCCGTACACTAGATATCGATCTTGCGGTAGTCTGGCTCGGATGCGCAGTCTACACATGCGGCGTTTGTGTTCTGTGTCTCTGCGGTGGTGCTATGGGTGATCCACGAGGTAAGCGCCGCGGTGTCGGTCTGCTGGTTTTCTGACCCGAGCACTACTACGGCAATGCGGCGCTTTTGGCCGTTTACTTCAAGCGAGAGAAGCGAGACCATGGTGTCCTGTGCGGCCATGGTGTGGCCCGCCTTGCCGCCAATGTAAGGCTCAAGTTGGGCAGGAGTGTTTACATTTTTAATGCTGTAGGGAGTGCCGTCTTCAGAAAGGATCGTCTTTTCTGCCATGTGGGTGGTGTGGAATACGAACGAT
Source organism: uncultured Candidatus Saccharibacteria bacterium (assembly GCA_964641145.1). GTDB lineage: Bacteria > Patescibacteriota > Minisyncoccia > Phycocordibacterales > SBAW01 > GWA1-54-10. The sequence goes on from CAZXKI010000093.1 coordinate 1,392, forward strand.
TTTTTGTTGGCGAGGTAGGTGGCCAGGCGGAACAGATCGTCTGCGGTTGAGAGGTTGCCAGCTGATACGCCGCTTGCGTCGGCAAAGGTTGTGGACTGCATGCCGATTGCTCGCGCAGTGGTGTTCATCCAGTTCACAAAGCTGTTCTGCCCGTAGTAGTTTGCGAGCGAGTCGGCAACACCGTTTGAGGACTGCATGAGAAGAGGAAACACCAAGTCTTCAGCGACGAATGTTTTGCGCGCGGTTTTTTCCGGGTCTGGTGGGTTAAAGAGGCTGCCTTCGGTTACAGACACTTTGCGCTCAAAGCTAATTGTCTCATTGGCAACGAGAGCGGTCATAAGTTTTGTTACCGATGCAATGGGGCGCACCACGTTTGCATTGCGCTCTGCGTACACGTCGCCGGTGTCTATGTCGGCCACTAGATAGGCGTGTGCGTTAATGGTGGGGAGTGATGTCCGCTCAAGAGCAAGAGGTTCAGGCTTGGGGCCCGGTTTTGCATCATAGACAAACACTTTGGTGCCAATTGAGGCGAAGTCGTAAATTTCCTTCGCATCTTCGGTCAGAAGTTTTATACAGCCGCCCGAAAACGAGGCCGACACCGGTGTGCCGTCCGGGTAGTGGGTCCAGCCGTGGATAAAGTAGTTACCGTAAAACTGCATGCTGTACGGCATATACACATGGCCGATTGAAGAAAAGTGGGTAACCTCTTTGGTCTGCACTGCGTACATACCGCTTGGGGTCTCCCATGCGCTCCCGACACGGCCTTTAGACTGAATAGGGAACTCTTTAACCAGTGCGCCGTTTTCGTACAATGAGATCTTCATCTCCACGAGGTCGGCGGCGATGAGCTTACCCTCCTCCGGTATGGCGTCCTTTATGGTAAGGGCGTTGATAATGCGCTGAGGGGTGGTGGATGAAATGGTCTCCGCAAGGATAGAAGGGCGCTCGGCGAGCAGGGTGGGGGTGCCCATAGCTCCCGGCAAGCCCATAGAGGCGGCGCCGTAATAGCCGCCCATACCCACGAGCCCCACTACCGCAAAGGTCTTTGCGGCAAAGGTAAAGGCCCTCCAGTCGAAGGCGGTGTCACGGAAACGGAAAAACATGGCCTCATCATAGCGTATTTTGCGATTTATGGGTATGCGGTTACAATAAATAACCGTGATATATTACGATCGCGTAAGCAAGGTTTACGCTGATAACTCTGTGGCTCTTCAGGACGTGTCGTTCTCGGTGGAGCCCGGCGAGTTTATCTCTATCGTCGGACACAGCGGCGCCGGCAAGACTACGCTTGTTAAAATGCTTCTT
>CAZXKI010000094.1:0-2634 GCA_964641145.1 uncultured Candidatus Saccharibacteria bacterium
GCACAATAGTATTGAGGTCGAGGTATCATATCCGTATGACACGCGGATATACAGAACTGCCGGGTAGAGTAGTGGAGACAGACTCTCGTTTTAGTCATGTTATGGCGATTACCCTAGACTCGACCGCACAGTACAAGCGCGGCATTATTCGTTGCATAACAAGTAGGGAGGGAAATCTAGAAATAAAAGGATATACAGACCGAAGTGTATTGCATGTGGTGCAGGAAGAAGTGCCAGGGCACTTCGCGATAGGAGACCGTCTTATTATTGAAAACGAGCAAGAGACTATTGAGCGTTTGAATCAGGAAGGTTTCGACTTCCTTGGGCTTGAAGATCCGGACTTATGGTGGGATGAGGAGAAAGAGCTTTTACACCTTTACTTCACCACGCCGTTCATACCTAGGGACAAAGAAAACCTACATTCATTTGTTCACTTGGGACATGCGGCGGGGAAGGACCTGTATTCATTGCAGATGACTGACCCGGTGTTGCTTGGCAATAAGGATTCGTATGAGGATGCCTGGGCGAAAGAAGTTTCCATTGCGCCACTGAACTCTCAAGGATTCCGGTTTAATTTGTTTGAAGGCCATGACAAGGTGTCTGGGGGTTCGGATACCTACTCAACCATACGCGTGGCAGTTGCCCGCGACATGGGGAACTCGTGGGAATTTGGACCGACTGCGTTCCATCCTAAGGAGCGAGGTATTACATGGGCAGGGGGCCACGCTTCTCCTGGACCTCTTTTTTCGAAAGCGTTTATTGATGTAGGAGAGAATAAACTCCTTGGAGTTATGAATGGTAGAGAGGCTAATCGTCATGTAGGAGGAGAAATCCATTACGGTATGTTTTCTGTCGGCCTATACATCTACGATTATGAGCGTGGAGATATAGACTGGGTATCGCCGGAGGTATTTATACAAGACAGCGAAGCAAAAATTATTACGTTTGCGAGCCAGTTTATTGAAACCGGTTTCGGAAAGGGCACACTCTACGCTCATGTGGATGACTCGTTTGTGCGTGCCTACGGACTCGACGCATCAACTATTCGAGAGTTCCTCCCATAAATCAGGAGTGCTAATATATTTCTCACGCAACTGCGTGTTACCATAGGCACATGGACGCTATCATGAATCTCCTCACCATGCTCCTCAACTTTTTATTGAGCCTGTTGGAGCTATTTATCAACTTTATAATCACCGCGCTCACTATGGTGCTTAACTTTGCCAAAGCCATCGTTGGTACGATTATATAAAATTTAATTATTATGCCTCCACAACAAGAGCCTGCTCAAGTTCAACCAGTGCAGCCAGCTTCTGGTCCAGTCGAGCCTTCTCCTCAGGCGCCCATATTGTCACCGTCGCACAAGAAGCTTTTTTTCATAGGTGGAGGAGTGCTCAGTGCTGCCTTACTTGTTGCTGCTGTGAATATGTTTGTAATTGGAGGGAACGGTCCGAAGCCTGGCCCAATCGAAGAGATTTCACCTAACGCCAGTGCGTTATTTGTGCAATCTCATCGTCAGCAGGGAGATCAGAAGAAAGTCTCTGTAATCGCTATTGATAGCCAAACAGGAGAACAAAAGATTATTACTGAGATTCAAAATAGCGAAAAGCACGCCTCTCTTGTACCTATCGTTAGAGTTTCAAATTCCAGACTTTATTACCTGGGTGCAGATAACTCTATAGTTCAATACGATATCGAAAGTGGACAGACTACGACAACTCCTGTTAAAGGTTACATTCCCGCAGGACAAAATACTCCGTGGGGTATAAATAGTTTTCAAGTACGAGGCAATACATTAGCGTATCTTGCTATGGGTCCAACGGACGAGAGTCCAAATGAATATGGATCTGTGGTACCCAGTAAACCCTGTGTCATTCGTACGGCAAACCTGACAACAGGCGTTGAAGACACTGTTCTATCTATACAAATGTGCGAAGCAGCCCATGGTCCCTACTACTCGATACATGACATTTCCCTAGATGGCACAAAGCTATATGTAAGTGAGGAGTATAGTGAGTCGGGGTATGCTTCTGTTAACTTGAATACTGTTGACGCTATAGCCAAAACAAGCACAACGACGGAGACCTTTGTTTTAAGTCCGGTATGTAGCGAAGGGATGTTTTATGAGGCGGACAAATGTACGCAAGAAGTAAAAGATGAAAATGCAAAATTCAATGCTTTTGAGAACGCACGTAGTCTGGGTTACGGTGTTCCATCCGAGTGCGGCAGCATGACCGTTAAAAAAGATGAGGACGAGTATTACACACTACATATAACCGTGGCAGGGAAAACTATTACGTTAGAAGATGCTGGTTATGCGGCATGCTTGGCGAACTAACAGATTATGTCTAAGAAAATTCGTATTAAGCTCGCAGTGTTGTGGGGAATCCTCACGCTCCCGGCAGCCTTTATTGCGATGGTGCTCTTTGGGCTTGCCCGTATGGACACGGGATCGGTGGTAAACCCAGAGCCACAGCTCATTGCGCTGTGGGTGCTACCGTTTGTACTTTTTGCATCATGCATAGTTGAGCTTATGGCTGCTCGCGGGATGGATACTCCTGCCAAAGCAGCGTTTGCAAAAATCTTTGCATTTTTGCCCATTGGCAACGCGCTCGTTATTGCCGCCCTTATTTT
>CAZXKI010000095.1:0-2624 GCA_964641145.1 uncultured Candidatus Saccharibacteria bacterium
CGCCGCGGGTAGTGGCGGCAGACTGTGCAGCAAGAAGTGCCTGGTTTTCGGTGCTCAAGACCCGCGCAACTTTGAGTGCGAGCGCTCTTGAGGCTTCGGTATGACCATCCGTTTCAAGTTTGGTAATAGAGTCAGAAAGGCTCTTCATATGAACGTTAAAGTCTGACATAAGGGAAGCGTACGCTTCGCCCTCCACGTTAGCGCTAGCCGACGCCGCAGCTGCCTCTGAGAGGCGGCGCTCTGCAAGGGTGATATGACGCTCTGCCTGTGCATTTTCAGACATAGCGAGCATGTTGCCAATCTCTTCGTTAACACTGAGCTTGTATCCGTAGAGCATGTCTCCTGGCACAGCTCCAGCTGCGGCAAGTGATACGCCGCCACCTAATACAATGACTGCACCTAACGCAATTATTATTTTTGACATATATGTATGGTTAGACGCCCGCGCACCTATTCTCTTACTAAGTATTTCATGGTACCCTGAGGGCACATTTTATGGAAGAGGGCCTTCATATAGCGCTCGGGGCAGAGCGCCTCGGCGAACTGTGGGGTTTCCCCATCACAAACGCCCTTTTGGCTGGGTGGATCGTTACCGCCTTTTTGGTCATTGTGGCAGTCCTGGTAGGCCGCAAGGTACGGCTGGTTCCAGGCAAGGTACAGAACGTTTTTGAGCTCATATTTGACTTCATGCTGGGGTATATGGAGACCGTGCTGGGCAGCCGTGCCCTGGCGATCCGGTATTTCCCGCTTATTGCGACCCTGTTCCTCTTTATATTGTTCTCAAACCTCTTTCACTTCCTGCCGTTTATCTCGGCTATAACGTATACCGACCATGGCCACACCGCTCATCTTCTGCGTGCCTCTACTACCGACCTTAACTTCACGCTCGCGCTCGCCATTATTGCGGTGATCTCTATTGAGGTTGCCGGTATTGCAGCACTGGGCTTCTTCCGCTACGGGTCTAAATTCATAAATTTTTCCTCACCGCTTAACTTTGTAGTGGGTCTTATAGAACTTGTTTCTGAACTCTCGCGTTTTATCTCCTTCTCTTTCCGTCTCTTCGGAAACATCTTCGCCGGCGAAGTTCTCTTGGCCGTTATTGCCCTTTTTGTGCCGTATCTGCTGCCGGTGCCGCTTATGGCTTTTGAGCTCTTTGTGGCATTTATTCAAGCCACTGTCTTTGCCATGCTCACGCTCTTTTTCATCAAACTTGCGGTCGCTATGCCTCACGGGCATAGCGAGGCAGGGGGTGAGCACAAAGAGGGTGCACACGCATAGCGTGGCGGGCATCGGTGTGTTAGTGTAAGGTCAAACAGTCGGTAATTATAAGGTTTAAGGCACGTAATCAGTATATGGATATAGAGTCAGCACGCCTCATTGGTATGGCCATTGCGGCAGGTCTCGGAGTTCTTGGTCCGGGTATCGGTATCGGTCTTATCGGCGGCAGAGCAATGGATGCGATTGGTCGCAATCCGGAAGCTTCAGACAAAGTTGTTTCAAACATGATTCTTGCAATCGTGTTTACTGAAGCGCTCGGCATCTTGGCCCTCGTGGTTTCCTTTATCATCAAGTTCGTATAATCACTTACGCACATGGCAGAGCTTTTCGAAGCATTTGGCATTGACTGGAAGATTCTGGTCATTAACCTCGTCAACTTCGGGGCTTTGTTGCTTGTGCTGTGGTACTTCCTCTATGGCCCTATTGTGCGCATGCTCGAAGCGCGCCGCAGACAGATTGCAGAGGGTGTAGAAGCGGCAGAAAAGTCTAAAGAAGAGCTCGAGAAGATCGAACAGTCCCGCGCCGCACTGCTTGCTAAGGCGGGCAAAGAAGCGGATGACGTGCTTTCGAATGCTCGCGCTATGGGCAACGAAAAGCAGCGTGAGATTGTAGGCGCCGCCGAAGTCGCAGCGGCGCGCGCACTTAAAGAGGCAGAGGCACAGGCTAGTGAGATGAAGGCCGCTGCAATTGCAGAGAGCAAGCAAGAGGTCGCTAAGCTTATTGTGCTCGGCATTGAAAAGACGCTAAAAGAGAAACGATCATGATGTTAGCAAGGATGTATGCCGAAGCGCTCTATAAAGCAGGGCAGGGAAAGACAACCAAAGAGCATACAAAAAACTTAACAGCAGCTCTAAAGCGCCGAGGACATCTCAAACTTCTGCCCCGCATCGCCGCAGAGTACGAAAAACTGCTAGAACGTGAAGACCGGTCGAAGAAGTACAAGAACGTAACTCCAGAGAGCGAACAGACCCGAGTGCTTTTGGAGCTCTATCAGAAACTAGTTTCAATCCATGGCTAATTTTATCGAACAATTTAAAAAGGAGATCGAAGGTTTTGTACCGAGCGAGCGCAAGGCAGGTGGCGGCGTGGTTACTCGCGTCTCTGACGGTGTTGCCGAGATCGAAGGCTTGGAGCAGGTGGGCATGTCACAGATGGTGCGTTTTCAGGTGGCAGCCGGCAAAAACCTTAAAGACGCGGTAGACGGTGTCACTGAGGTCATGGGTCTTATTTTGAACCTTGAAGAGGAGTCAGTGCGCGCCATTATTTTAGGCGACGCTGGCTTGGTTGCTGAGGGTATGCCGGTAGAGGCAACCGGCAAAACTCTTTCTATTCCGGTAGGTGAGGCG
>CAZXKI010000096.1:0-2575 GCA_964641145.1 uncultured Candidatus Saccharibacteria bacterium
GTGCGTCTTTAGGAGTTTCTTTGCCGTCGATAGGGTCGCCCACCACGTTGAAAAGGCGTCCGAGACCTTTCTCGCCTACCGGTACGGTAACAGGGCCGCCGGTGTCCTCAACCTCGGTGCCGCGGGAGAGGCTGGAGGTGTCGTGGAGCGCAATACAGCGCACGCGGCCAAGGCCGACATGCTGCGCAACCTCCATCCACACCACGCGATCGCCAGACTTTGTTTTGAGCGCATTACGCAGCGCCGGGAGCTTTTCTCCCTCAAAGTAGACGTCGACGACCGGACCGATAACCTGTTTTATTTCTCCCTTCATACTCATAATAATTTATTAATTAAACTGCCATTGCCTCCATGCCGCCGGTAATCTCGCTCACCTCCCTCGTAATCGCCGCCTGACGCGCCTTGTTAAAGGATATGGTAAGCACCTTGCGGAGGTCGGTGGCTTTGTCAGACGCACTCTTCATCGCAACCATGCGCGCCGAGTGCTCTGACGCCTGGCTTTCCAAGAGCGCATGATAGACGAAAATCGAAGCGAGGCGGGGCAAAATGGCGCCAAGCACCTCCTCCTCACTTGGCTCTATGGTGTAGTCATTTGGTTTTTCAGTCTCAGCTACGTTAGAAAATACGCCTTTAGTCGGGCGGATATCATCTACCACCTGCTCGAGCTCCTCAAGCGAAAGCGGGAACATAGTGCGCAACGTAGGGCGCTGTTCAAAGGTTGAGATAAAGTTTTGGTACACAATCTTTACGGTATCCACCTCACCTGCGCTAAAGCGTTCTACGGCTGCAAACACTAGCTCCTCGATAAACTCAGAAGAAATGCTGTCGATGTTGTGCTCGGAGCGCTCTACCGTGATGCCGCGGTTAACAAAAAAGTCTGCTGCCTTGCGGCCAATGGCAATAACTGAGACCTGGCTAGTCTTAAGCCCAAGCGCTTGGATGTCGGCCGCCGCAGCACGAAGCACTGCCGAGTTAAGCGCGCCTGCCAAACCCTTGTCGCTTGTAAGCACAATATAAAGGGCTTTTTTAACCGGGCGGGCTTGGGTAAGGGAGTGTGCCTGCATCTGGCGCGTGCCCGATACCCGGGAGAGGATACCGGCGGCCGCACGAGCATACGCACGGCCAGAAAGCGCGCGCACCTGCGCCTTGCGCATCTTGGCAGCAGAAACCGCTTCCATCGCCTTGGTCACCTGGCGGGATTTCTCTACCGAGCGGATCTTAGTTTTAATATTCTTAAGATTGGCCATGAGGAATTACTGGAACAGCTGCGGATGGGTTTCTTCAAACTTCTTAAGCTGAGTTTTAAGCTCTTCTTCCGTCTGATTAACAATGTCGCGAGCCTTCACAATGCTTTCGAGCACTTCCGGCGCGCTTGAGTCGAGGAAGTTAAGAAGCTTTTCTTCGTACTCCGGCACTTTAGCTACCGGCACTTTCTCCAAGTAACCGTTAACTGCAGCATAAATAACTACTGCCTGACGCTCAAAGGCAATCGGCGCACCATTTTTCTGACGAAGGGTTGCCATCATGCGCGCTCCCCGGTCAATGCGCTTCTTAGTCTCTGGGTCGAGGTCCTGGGCAAACTGCATAAAGGCCTCAAGTTCACGGAACTGTGCCAGCTCGAGCTTGATCTTGCCTGAGACTTTCTTCATTGCTTTGGTCTGTGCGGCAGAACCTACGCGAGACACCGAGTTGCCGGCGTTGATAGCAGGACGCATACCTTTGTTAAAGAGGTCGGTCTCCAAGAAAATTTGGCCGTCGGTAATAGAGATCACGTTGGTCGGGATGTAGCCAGAGATGTCGCCTTCCTGTGTCTCGATTATGGGGAGTGCCGTAAGAGAGCCGCCGCCTTTCTCTTTAGAAAGTTTAGCGGCACGCTCAAGCAAGCGTGAGTGTAGGTAAAACACGTCGCCTGGGTATGCCTCGCGGCCCGGCGGACGGCGAAGAAGGAGCGAAAGCGCGCGGTATGCTACGGCATGCTTAGAAAGGTCGTCGTAAATAACGAGGGCGTCCTTCCCCTGCTCCATAAAGAACTCCCCAATAGCTGCGCCGGCAAACGGCGCCAGGTATTGCAGCGATGCAGGAGCAGAAGCGCCGGCATCAACCACAATGGTGTAGTCCATGGCGCCACGCTCTTTGAGCTGGGCCACCAAGCGAGCTGTCTTGCTTTCCTTCTGACCGACAGACACATAGATACAAATCGGACGGCTTTCTTTGGGCTCGGCCATCTGGTTCAAAATGGTGTCGATAGCAACCGTCGTTTTACCCGTGTAGCGGTCGCCAATGATAAGCTCGCGCTGGCCGCGGCCAATCGGGATCATCGAGTCGATAGCCTTGATACCGGTGTGGAGCGGCTGGTTAACTGACTGGCGCTCAATAACACCGTATGCCTCACGCTCGATAGGATTCTGCTTGGTAGATTTAATAGGACCAAGACCGTCTACTGGCTCGCCAAGCGGCGATACCACACGGCCCAAAAGCGCCTCACCTACCGGAATAGAAAGAGTTTTGCCGGTTGCCTCTACCGGCATACCTTCAGCAACCAAGCCGGCGTCGCCTAAAATAATTGCGCGCACTG
>CAZXKI010000097.1:0-2465 GCA_964641145.1 uncultured Candidatus Saccharibacteria bacterium
ATCTTGCGCAGACGAGCATGTTCACCATACATGCCAAGCACCAGACTCGAGACCCACGCCTGCAATTCAAGATGGGACACGATCTGCTTCGACACTCGCGAGAATGCAAAGGTTGTAGAGAACCACCGTACCTCGCCTCGCCGCTCCAAAGGGCGTGCTGCAAGATCGGGCATACGCAGCTCCGTTAGCCAGCTCATTCCGTTCTCCTCATGCTCGAGCCACTCACTTATTGCACCCTACCCTACTTAGTCTTTACCCTCAAGGAGCGGCTTCTCCAACGAACCAACGTCTATGCCGACCGCCTCGTCGGTAATGCGCAGCACGTCTTTGTCTACCTTGCCTAGCTCCTTATACGCCGCGTTGTAGTGGTTAACAGTTGTAGAGAGCGATGCACCCAGCTTTTTGTAATAGTCTTCGTAGGCCTTGAGGTGCCGCCCGAGTGCCTCAACATTTTTAGCAATATCTTTTGCCTGCTCCTCGATCTTAAACGCCTTAAAGCCATACAAGACCGACTGCAAGTACGCCGCAAAGGTTGTAGGCGAAACTATAATCACCTTCCGCTCGTTCTGTGCGTAGTCTATAAGGTTACGCGTGTTTACCGCGCCAATGCCATCGTTTAAGAGGTCGTAATAAATACCCTCGGCTGGGATGTACATAAAGGCAAACGGCAGCGTGTTGTCTTTAGGCCGGACGTACTTGCTGGTCTCGTCAATACGCTTCTTAAGGTCGCGTTTAAAGGCCTCCTCAAACTCGGCGCGACGGATGTCGTCTTTCTCATCATGGAGGCGCGTGTAATTTTCGAGCGGAAACTTCGCGTCCACAGGGATAATCCCCTCTTTGGTGCGGATAATCGCGTCCACCGTTTCTCCGCCCGGGAACTCGTACTGCATCTGGTAGGCGCCCGGCGGCAAAATATTGCTCATCACGAGCTCCAGACTTGCCTCGCCCAGGTTGCCGCGCTGCTTTTGGTTCTTAAGCACACGCTCGAGGTTGTTGAGCTGCTCGGCGATGGTGAACACTTGTTTAGTAGACTCCCTCGTTTCGGCCACACCCTTTACCACCTCTACCAGCTGATCTGATACTTGTTTAGTAATCGTGCTCATCAAAGCGCGCGCCTGGTCAGATTGGGAAGACATAAAGTCCGACATCGTGCGCGTGCCCTCGCCTAACTTAGAGTCCATGGCGCGCGTGAGCTCTTGTATCTGCTGCTGCATCATCAAGAAACTCGAGTTGTCCTGCGGCGGGAGTTCTATCTGCTGCTGTCCGCGGCGCCAAAATACATATAAGGTCGCTGCCTGCCCTAGCACTATTACAACTACCAAAATTATCAGCCAATCCATTTGAAGCATTGTAGCACTGCCTCCAAAACTCCGGTACACAAATTTATATAAGAAAAAGGCCCGCCCCAACCTATGGTCGGAACGAGCCTGAGCGAACTTGGCCGTTAGGCCTTGTCGCGAATCTCTAGGAGTGTGCGAAAATGGTTCCAATCGACCTCGGTGAGGTCGACGCCCTGCGCCCTGAGGTAAGCACTGATCTCCTCGTCCGACAGCTCGGGCACCTCGTCATCGGCTGTCGGACCATCGGACAGAGTGGCAGGCCCGCGGATCATCTCGATAAGCTTCCTATCGAGCGGGTCGGTCACGACCCGGGCATGAGCTGCATTCATAACGAACCTCTTGTTTGTGCAGACGCTCGCTGCAATCTGCTGGAAAATTTATACCATACACATTTACATTTTGTCAATAGTTCGCATTTAAGCCTTATTTTGCTATACTTTTGATATGACACACGAAGAGCTTAAGGCAGGTATTAAAGAGGCTATGAAGGCCAAGGATACGGTGCGCCTCACGGTGCTCCGCGGGCTGGTTACTGCCGCCACTAACGAATCTATTAGCAAAGGCAAAGGTCCAGACGGCATGCTGAGCGAAGACGAGCTTATGACCGTTATTATGCGCGCCGGCAAACAGCGCAAAGACTCTATCGAGCAGTTTGAGAAAGGCGGCCGTCCAGAACTCGCCGAAGGCGAAAAGGCCGAGTTGGCCGTTATCGAAAGCATGCTCCCCGCTCAAATGTCTCGCGAGGAAATCGAGGCAGCCGTTAAGGCAAAGGCAGCAGAGCTCGGCGTTGCCGATAAAACAGGCGCCAACAAACTCATGGGCGTTTTGATGAAAGATCTTAAGGGTAAGGCCGACGGCAATGTCGTAAAAGATGTTGTTTCCACACTCTTTCAGTAAGATTCAGTTGACAAACAGGTAAAAACATGCATAATTATATGCAGTAACTTTCGCGTTCTTCTCAAACGAACGAGGCAGCCATGCATCCTTTTCAGCGACTGCAAGTAACCCGACGGGTCGCTGCGCGTATCGCCGACCCCAACAACAAAAAGAAACTGCCGATCCTGGCCCGTGAAGCAATTCGCGGCCTCGGCATCACCCATCCTCCGGATGTGAAGCGTCTTGCCG
>CAZXKI010000098.1:0-2332 GCA_964641145.1 uncultured Candidatus Saccharibacteria bacterium
AAAACCGCCACCCAGTTATGTATGGACGGCGGTTTTGTTTTTAGACTAATTACTTGCTAGCGAGATGTTTCTTACCAGCTTCAGACTTACCCCAGCATGCCTTTGAGGCATTCCAAGGAGTCGTACCCTGCTTCTCGTACAAGTGGCGGGCATAGCCTGCGTTACCCTGTACGTTGGTGATATCGAGACCAAGCTCAGTATCGGCACTGTCCTGGTGGATCGAAGCCATGATCTGAAATACGCCGATCGCGGTACTCGTCGGGTTCTTAAGGATTTTGCCATCCTTGTCGTACTGACGAAACTGCGACTCACACTCTGCGATGGCGATCATAACCGGCGCATCAGCAAAGTATTCGCGGACATATTCCTCAACCGTCTGCGCAGTCTGAAACGGCGCAGGATTCAAGGTATCAGCTGACAAAGTACTACCGCCCGTTAACGCCGACGCAGCCAAGAGACCGGTCGCTGTAAGGTTGGCAATAAGGTCAAAACCCATATAATGTTTGATGATTCTTTAAGTGGCTAGGTACCGACTAAGTACCCAGGAACGAAAAAGCCCCTGGGGGTAAACCCCAGAGGTAACACTACAATACCACGTTTTTGTCAAGCGAGTCAATGCAAATGCTTGACAATAAAAAACACCCCTATGAGGTGCCGATATCCCCTTATTTGACAAGGGATTTTTATATGGTGAGGGGGAATCCCCTCTGCTTCCCTTCCCTTGTGGGGGAAGCGGCGGTATAACGAGCGTAGACGGACCACCAAGCGCAACCTTACAGCCAAAAGGAGGCTTTTGTGCGTACCCCGCTTGCTATCTGCGGCCTTCTGGCCGCGCTGTATAGCTACCCTGCATCTGCAGGCGAACCGACGGTCGAGTACGTCAACGACTACTTCTGTCGGGACGTACTCACCTATGAGGCGCTCGACGAGTATCTCGACCTTAACCAAGGGAGCTTTACCGAGACAGCTTCTCTCGACACCGACAACGTCGAGGGTACCTCGATCGGCTCCTTCGTCCTGAAGTTCAACGCCATCACGGGCGGGACGGTGACACCATGCCCCCACATCAGAGGGTACGTTCTTACCAAGAAGGTCGGCATATACCAGCCGCCTTGGATGGAGGAAGGGTTTCCGGCTATCTTGATGGAGATCAGACTTCCCTCGATTCTCTACCCCGACAACCCGGAGAAGTGGGAGGTGCTCTACGGGCTCAAGGTCAACCGGCGCTTCTACTGCGACTCGGAGACTGAACCCGAGCCCAATAACGCCGAGGCGGCAGCAGCCCTTGGCCGCGAGTTCATAGACTGCGGCTTGAGGATACTCTAGGCCTCGTTGCCACCACGAACAGAGCCCGCGGCGACGCGGGCCTTTTCTTTTTTATCTGTCGGGCTGCTGGGAATCGAACCCAGTCTACATCCACCCCATGGACGCGTACTACCGGTATACTACAGCCCGTTAAAACGTTTTGATTCTATCTTTTTTATGAACTTCTTTCCATAAGTATTTTTTGCATGCTAAGGTGACCTTAGAAAACGAACCTTAAATAGGAGCACCTCATGCGCGAGATCAAACTCCCTGGATATAGCTTCGAATACGACCCGGCGGCTGCCGCAGAAGAGCAGCGGGCCAGAAAAGCTCGGTTGGCAGGACGACATACGCAACGTCCACCTGAACCCGTGATAAAACCGGAACCTGTCCTGGTAAGAGCAGCGCCGGTGGAGGTTCCTCAGGCAAAGTCAGCCCCCGTACCTGTGGTCAAAATTACCCCAACCGTCACACCTCCAACGCCGACAACTCCGGCACTTGAAGTATTTACTTTTCGAGACGAGCTAGAAATCCTGAAAGAAGAATCGGGTCGTATTGAAGAGCGTATGGAGCAGCTTATAGAGTTACATCCGGAACTTACCCCCCTGGTTAACAACACAGAAGGCACAACGTTACCGCGGCTCAAGATCGTAGATATACAAAAAGCGGTATGCCAACATTTTGACATGGATCTGAAGCTTTTCCTTAGCGAGAGCAGGAAAAAGAAGTTGGTTTACGCTCGTAGTGTGGCGATGTACCTTGCCAGAATGCTCACTGACAAGTCGATGCTGTTCATCGGCCGGCTCATGGGCAACCGGGACCACACCACAGTGCTTCATGCTGTTAAGAAGACCCAGTCCAGAATTCTAACAGACGAAGGATTGCGACAGGACGTTAAAGAAGTCCTGCGTATCTTGAGGCGAGAAGATCTCGTGGATAAGGTCATTATCGAAGCGGCGCCCGACTAGGGCGCCGTTCACCTTTTTATATAAAAATTACCCGCCGCGCTAATGAAAGCGCGACGGGG
>CAZXKI010000099.1:0-2316 GCA_964641145.1 uncultured Candidatus Saccharibacteria bacterium
TTGTTTAACGGCAATTTTTATCCGCGCGTCTGACAGCGCTTCAACTTTTTCTTTACTCGCTCCGGCGGTTACCCGCACACTCACCTGCATGGCCATACTGTAACAGATTTGCTATAGTCCTCGCGGCTGCAACAACCGTGGAGGTTCACGCTATGTGGTTACCGCGATCGATCTTTGAGCGGGACCTACTTTCGGTCCTGCGATTCGACGTCCCCAAGACACCGCTCGAGATCATGCACGAGCTCGACAACCTGTGGGCCAACAACCGAGTCAGGGTGCGGTTCCTCTTCTGGAGCTGGACGCCGACCGCGAGTCTCGGCCGCACCTACGCCACCCTTGGCAACTTTGAAGACAAGGGCTGGGTTGTAGCGCAAAAGCGCGTACTTTCTGCCGACCAGCTCGCCATGCGCGGCAACCGAGGCGTGCGCGAGTGGCGGCTCACCCGTGGCGGCGTAGAAGAACGCAGAAGACGAGAGGTGTCTGCGGAGCTCAAACGCATACGCAGCAGTGCTTCTTGGCGCCCCGCATAATATTCTGCCCCTGCCCCGGCTGAAAAGCCGGGGCGCACTTTTATCCAAAATTTGCTACAGTGCCAAAGGCAGTTCAAACCTGGAGGAAAAAAGTGGAAGACAAAAAGCAGATTACCCTTGCCGAAGCCATGAAGCTCATGGGCATCGACGAGATCGCTGAGTTCAAGCCGACAGCTAGGGTCATCCCCGGCTTGGATCTCCTGCTGTACCTGGAGAAGAACACGGCCTTCACGGCGCGACACGTGCCGGGCAGCAACGTGGCGCTTCTCTACTCGAACACCTTTCCCGAGGAGTTCGTCGGCATCGAGATCTGGGGCTTTAGCCAGGTCTTTGAGCCGCCGGAGCCTCTGCCCCGCGATACCGAACGTTTTCGTCGACTTGCGCCAGAACCGACGCTGCAGGACATTCTGCCGCCCGACTTTTCAGCGCCACTCGAAGTGAAGACGACTGCAATGTTGCGAAAAGAGTATGGCGCTGGCGGCCATGACGTGATCTAACCTACAGATTCCCCGCCCCTGCCCCGGCTATTCATGCCGGGGCGCACTTTTTTATAAAACAAAAAGGCCGCCCGTGGGCGACCCTAGTACAGAATATTTTCGCGCGTGAGCACAAGTGACAGTTCTCCGGGTAAGTAATCAAACTTGAAGTAATCCATTTTGTGAGGCTTAGTCTGGCGCGCCTCAATCTCCATTATGAGATTGTCTGCTTCTGCGGCGGTCAGATTTTTGCCGTTTGGTACCAGCCGACGGATACCATTAGTGTCTTGCGTTGCAACTATATACAACATAGCTCACCTCCGCATCCACCCTATCAAAACAACTCTCATTTTGCTACAGTGCTGGCGGAAAAGAATCTGCCGGGAGGATCCCATGAGCGAGAGCAATGTCATACACCTCTTCGAGCCCGAGAGGCTCAGACAACGCGAGTCTAAGGTGCCGGCGGTTGTGCCGCCCAAAGACGTTAAGAGTGAGGAGGACACCACGGTCAGACTGATCGTCGAATCCCTGCTCTACCATGCCAACAGCCTGCTCAACGCCGAGGACGAAGAGGCGGTTAAGGCGCTCCCCAAAAATCTGCGCCGGCAAAAAATCATGTATCGTGCGCGCGAACTCGTGAAGAAGGCCGACGAAGCGCTCGAGAAGAAGATCTTCGCAGAGCTGCTGGGGAGCGACAGCCACCATGATCCATAGATAAAGGAGCGGTGCGTGAGCCTCACACACGAAAGCCCCGGCCGAGCATACGGCCGGGGCAAACTTTTTTATAAAACAAAACCGCTCCAGCCATCGAAGTCTGGAGCGGGTGGAAAGAACGGCTACGAAGAAGTTTTGCCGCCCTTCTCGGGGTAAAAGTCGCGAAGCGTCGGGTTCAGAGGTTCGCCGAGACGGCGGCCATGTTTCTCGAGAACATTTTCGACCTCGTCGAGCGAGTGCGCGCCAAAGTTGGGCTGCCTCAGAAGCTCTTCTTTTGTCTTGGGCAGCAGGTCTGCGATGGTTCGGACACGGAGAGCCTTCAAGGCATTATGCGACCGGAACGAGAGGTGCAACTCCTCGATCGACGCCGTGAGCGGGATCTTGTCTTCTTCTGCCACTTCGGGCGGCGGATGGATCATCCGCAGTAAGTGGTTGTACTGCCCCGTCTTGAGCACGCCGCGCAAGTAGGTGGCGACCTGGCACGAAAGGCAGGGCTTCAGCGGCGCACAGCCGGGAAAGTGCTCAAACAATACTCGGGTCATCAGGTCCTCCCTAGCGTTGTTGGTTGGTACAAGTTCTAAAACAAAATAAGTTTC
>CAZXKI010000100.1:0-2297 GCA_964641145.1 uncultured Candidatus Saccharibacteria bacterium
CCATTTCATCTTTAGCGCGAAACTTGTCGTCCTCACTCATCTTTTTATCTTTCTCCTGCTTTTGGATGTCGCTCCACACGTCGTCGCGAGCGGCACGCAACGCAGCCCGTGTTTCCTCTACTTTTTCTTTAGCAAGCTTCAATAACTGAGTGCGACGCTCTGACGTAAGCTCCGGAAAGAACACTCTGACGCCCTTTTCGTCAGTGCCGACAGAGAGTCCGAGGTTTGCCGTCATAATCGCCTTCTCTATCTCTTTGGTCATCGAGCTATCCCAGGGCGCAACACGCAGCGAGCGGGCATCTTCGATCGAAACATTGGCAACATTGGCGATAGGCATACGGGTGCCATACTGCTCTACCTGTACCCCATCGAGTATTGCGGGCGTAGCGCGGCCGGTGCGCACGCCGCTAAGCTCTTTAGTGAGCCTGTCTGAAATCTCCTTTATCTTGGCCTCAAACGGCTTAAAGTTGTATGCCATGAGTAGAGTATAGCAAAAACTCGTGGCGAAGGAGTAGGGGTCGTGTTCATCTCTCCGAAGCCAAGAGTTTTTGCGTAACTAGACTCTAAACCTCTTTGCCGCAGGAGGATAAACCTTAATTAACGTGTCTTTAGAAGTGTCGTACTTTCTCGCGGGCGCCAGATAGCGGCCATAAAAGACGACTCGGTGACTAAAATGCGGCCACTCTTTTTTAGGCAGTATCTGCATCAGGTCTTTCTCTATCTTCACCGCATCTTTGTGATCAGATAAATCAAACCGTTGGGCAAAGCGGATCACATGGGTGTCTACGGTTATACCATCGGCTATCTCATACAGGTCGCTTAAGATCACGTTGGCCGTTTTGCGCCCCACGCCCGGTATTGTGACCATCTCGTTAATATCTTTTGGCAACTTGCCTTTATATGTTTCTTTAACCACTTTTGCCGCGGCCAAAATATTGCGCGTTTTGTTAAACGAAAACGTGACCGAGTGGATGAGCTTTTCAAACTCTACTGGGTTTGCGCCTACATAATCCTCAAGCTTTTTATACTTTTTAAATAGCTCTGCCGTAACAATATTTACCCGTTTGTCAGTGCACTGGGCAGAAAGTTGTACGGCAACTAAAAACTGCCACGGGGTCTTAAACTTGAGCTCCGTCCCCGCGTTAGGGAACAACTTCTTAAGCTCGCGGTCGAGCTTCAAAATCCGTTCTTTGCGTTCTTTAAGCTTTTTAGGCGTCACAGTGTTGGCAGAGCAATAGCCAGATGTTCAAGCAGCATTTTAAATGACGGCGAGCGGTCGCCGGCATAACTGCGCACTTTGGCAACATCATTCAAGCCTTCAAGCAGTGCCTTGTCTCCTTTTCTCTTTTGTATAAGCGCATACAGCTCTGCTTCAATGCCATTTAACAGTTCTCGTAGCGGCTCGCGCACATCGTCGTCTTTTAGAAGTTTAGTAATGTACGCGCTGCGCTCTTTTTGATTGCTTTTTAAAAATTCTGCAGCAGACCCGAGGACTTTTTTCGGGGCAATTTGCAGCGTAGTCGGATACGGCAGCATGCGCGAGCGCAGGGTCGGGATAATCGTGCCGTGCGGCACAAGCAATACAAACATGGTTCCTGGCTGCGGCTCTTCAAAAAGTTTAAGGAGCGCCTGCTGAGCTTCGCTTGGCACAGAGGCGGCTGCGATAAAAAAGGTCGCGCCGCCAAAGTTTTTAAGCTGGGCTTGTTCGATAAGCTCACGCGCTTCGTCTATCCCAAAGCGCTCAAACTGTTCTGCCCAAAAAGGCTTAAGGAGCTCTTGGTACGCATCAAAGAGCGATTGCGATCCTTCTATATAGTAGGCGTGGTGCATGGACGCATGATAGCAAAAGTGATATAGAAGGACGAGTTGAACAACCAAGGAGTATACAACGTGAGCAAGATCCGCCTCCTTCTCGCCTACCTCCATGCAGGCTTTATGGACTTGGCCCTGGGCGTGCTTTTGATAAGCGCTCTCACGGCGGCATTTAGGATCCCGTTTGAATGGTGGCACTTGCCGCTCGGCGCCACGCTGACCGTGCTTCCCGACTTCGATATCTTCTGGCCGCTTCTGCGAACCGTCTTTGGCGGAAGCGCGCGCACCGAAGATCATCACAAGACCTGGCTACACTTCCCCGTCGTCATGCTTCCCGCGGTCGGGCTTGCTGGCTACACGCTCGGCGGGTGGCACTGGGCCGTGATCGCGGTTGTGGGAGTGCTCGGGCACTATATCCACGACGCCATCACGATCAAAAACGGTGGGTGGCACTGGCTTATCCGCCTCGAACGCACCCGATGGAA
>CAZXKI010000101.1:0-2292 GCA_964641145.1 uncultured Candidatus Saccharibacteria bacterium
ATGCCGGCACCATGAACCCCACCGAACACGGTGAGGTATTTGTGCTTGATGACGGCTACGAGACCGACCAGGACATGGGCAATTATGAGCGCTTTTTGGACGAAACGCTCCCGAACATTAACTACATGACGACCGGCCGTGTGTACCAGGAGGTGATCCGCCGCGAACGCAATCTTGAGTACAAGGGCAAGAACGTAGAGGTGGTGCCAGACGTGCCGCTTGAGGTGATCCGCCGTATTGAAGAGGCGCAGAAGACTGCCAACGCTGAAATTGTTCTGACTGAAATAGGCGGCACGATAGGCGAGTATCAGAACATCATCTTTTTGGAAGCAGCACGCATGCTTAAGCAGAAATATCCGCATGACGTTGCTATTGTGATGGTGTCGTATGTGCCGATCCCAAACAACGTAGGCGAGATGAAAACTAAGCCGACGCAGTATGCGGCGCGCTCGCTTAACGCGGTAGGGCTCCAGGCCGACATTATTATGGCGCGCGCCTCGCAGCCGATAGACCAGAAGCGCAAGGAAAAAATTGCGGTCTTTTGTAATACCTTGCCGGAGCGCGTTATCTCTGCGCCGGATGTAGAAAGTATTTACGATGTGCCGATCAACTATGAGAAAGATGGGCTGGGAAATATTTTGACTGAAGTCTTGGGACTCCCGGCGCGCAAAACCGACCTTTCGGAATGGGAGGCGTTTGTGCAAAAATCTAAAAACACGACAAAAGAGCTCAAGATTGCCGTAGTGGGCAAGTACTTCGACACGGGTGACTTTACGCTCGCAGACTCCTATATCTCAGTACTTGAAGCGCTTAAGCATGCAGGGTATGCACAGGGTGCCAAGCCAAAGATTTCGTATATAAACTCAAAAGATATTGAAGCAGGCACTCGCAAGGTAGAAGAGCTTAAGGAGTATGACGGTGTCGTGGTGCCGGGCGGCTTTGGCTCAAGCGGTATCGACGGCATCCTGTCGTGCATCAAGTATGCGCGTGAAAATAAAATCCCATACTTTGGGTTGTGCTACGGCATGCAGCTTGCGGTGGTGGAGTATGCACGCAATGTCGTAGGGCTTGCCGGCGCTAACACGGTTGAGACTGACCCTAACGCACCACACCCCATAATCGACATCATGCCCGACCAGAAAGAAAAGCTCACCAAGCAGGATTATGGCGGCACGATGCGTCTCGGCACATACAAAGCCATGCTTAAAGACGGCACGATAGCCAAAGAAGCTTACGGTGCGTCGGAAGTAATGGAGCGCCACCGCCATCGCTACGAGGTAAACCCCGACTATATAGAAAAAATAGAAGCAGCCGGGCTGGTGTTTAGCGGCAAGTCACCGTCGGGAATACTTATGGAGATTGCTGAACTCCCGCGCGAGAAGCACCCATTCTTTTTGGGGACGCAGTTCCATCCAGAACTCCTTTCGCGCCCGCTTAACCCGCATCCGTTGTTTGTAGCCTTTGTTAAGGCAGCGCTGCAGGGCAAGAACTAGCTCCCCGTAAGGGTAAGCCTCTGCTATAGTCATAGTATCTATGAAGCTCGCCATACTGCTCGTTATCTTTTTTATTGCGCTGCCGTGGAGGCTTGCTGCGCCGGTTATAGAGCGGACGGTTATTGAGCCTGTGCCACAAGAGGTGGTGGCAGAGAAAGTTGCACCCGTAGCAAAAGAAGATCCTGTTATAGCTGAGGTGCAGACTAAGCCATCTGTGGCGGTAACTCAGCCGGCTCCGGCTCAGACCCATCTGGTGCCGCAGAATTCGGTTGAATATACCGAAGAATATGTAGAGGAGCTGGAGAAGGCTATTCATATTCGTATTAACGCGGAGCGTGTAAACCAAGGACTTAACGAACTTACGTACAACGACTTCTTGGCGCAGATTGCCGCAAGCCATAGTACCGACATGGCAGAAGAAAATTACTTTGAGCATGCCGACGAAAATGGCTGCACGGTCTCGTGCCGTGTGACCAACGCGGGATATGACTGGCGTATGGTAGGGGAGAACCTGTTTTTGCTCGGACGCCAGGAGCACTTTACGGTAGAGGGTGCAGCGGCGGTTGTAGTGGCTGGGTGGATGGGAAGCCCGGGCCACCGCAAGAATTTGTTTGAAAAGGACTTTAAACAAGAAGGCATTGGGGTCGTTATTAAAGGCGACGCTATTTATGTGACCGAGGTGTTGACGCGTCCTCGCTAGGTTGAGAAATAAGGCATTTTCGGGTATCTTTTGGGGGTATTGCCGGATCGTCTAATGGTAGGACTACTGCCTCTGGAGCAGTGTATCTTGGTTCGAATC
>CAZXKI010000102.1:0-2247 GCA_964641145.1 uncultured Candidatus Saccharibacteria bacterium
GAGTCGTAAAGCAGGTTTCGTAAGAAAGAAGGCCGTCGGATGAAAACATCCGACGGCACTTTCGTTGGGGGAGGCCGATTCAGCGTTGATGCTTTTTCGGCAGAATTATCTTGAGCCATGCAAGCATGGCCAGGGCAAATTCTTGACGCCCTTCTTTGGTCTCCATGGGTCCCTCCTTGGTGCATCCGCCCTTTACAACTTGTTCCGCTCACCAAAAGTTACGCGTCGTCGCTTGGAGCAAAGCGGAATGAGGCACGGTTAATTTTGTCTTTATTGACCATTTCAATCACACGCTCCACGAGCGCCTTTGGGTCAGAGTCAAAAATAATGCGGTCATTCGGGCGATGGCCATTCTCTAAAATGTTTTTTATTACTTCGTCGGTGTCCCAGTCGGCCTCAAGTATGCCGATAGGCTTTTTGTCTTCAAAGGCAATGGTAAATTCGTGTATCGTGCCAATACGCCCGCAACCAAAGAGCACCGCATCGGACGAACGGGTCAAAATAAGGTCGCGTCCCGGGAACCCAAACCCGGTATAGACAATGACGTCGGTGTACTCAACCGGCAAGTTATAGACTTCGATATGCTCCTTTTCTGTCGAAGCAGGAGAAAACCCGAGCACAAACCCCTTTGCTTCTTTTGCCCCCATCGCCGCCCAGAGCGGAAAGCCTGTGGTGGCGCCGTTCACCAAGACTGCGTTTTGCTTTGCAATTTGGCGGCCAAGCTCAAGACCTTTGTCATAGGCGTCAATACCGCAGTGACCAGTCTCTGCCGCGCCAGAAACACAGAGTTTAACTTGTAAGTGCGTATGAAGAGGATCCATTGCCTCTAATTATAACTCAATCTCAGCCTTCTCCCCCGCCTCGGGCGCAGTGGCCTTTACGCTCAAGAAGTCCCGAATACGCTGCACCAAAAAGCTCGAGGCAGACGGTTCGCCCATCACCACAAAGACTTGCTGCAGGCCGTTCTGATTTTTATTTACAAACTCAAGAAGCTGTTCGCCGTCCATATGAGCCGAATAGCCATAAATCGCCTCCACCTTAGCTCTCACGACCACCTCTTCTCCAGCTACTTTAATCTTCTTCTCACCCTCAATAAGCCGGCGGCCAAAGCTGCCCGCCGCCTGATACCCCACAATAAGCAGCGTGGATGTCGGGTCTGGCAGAAGCACTTTTTCATGCCCGTAGACTCGCCCGCCCGTACTCATACCTGAACCTGCAAGTATGATCTTAGGGCCGCGAATCAAGGTCACCTTATGCGACTCTTTTACGTCTTCAACAAAATGAAGTTCGGGGAACGAAAAGATCCCTTCTCCGCCCCTTACCCGCTCTTCAATATCTTTTGCAAAGTATTCTGGATGCGCGAGATAGGCAGCAGTAATTTTAGTCGCAAGAGGTGAGTCTAGATACACCGGCATCGAAGGAACGCGCTTTTCTTTCATCAACATGCCGATTTCGTATAACAGGTCTTGCGTACGCTCAGTTGAAAACGCAGGTATAAGTAGCGTACCTCCGCGTGCGGCCGCATTTTCAATAACATTCTCTAGCTCTTCGCGGCGGTTTTTGTCTTGCGGCCGCACGCGGTCGCCATACACACTCTCCATAACTAAATAGTCTGTAGGCGCAGGGGCATCGTGCGGCGCCAGAAGCGGCGAATTGCCGCCACCCAGGTCGCCAGTAAATACAATTCGTTTCTCTCCCCTCTTAAACCGAACCATGGCCGAACCCAAAATATGACCCGCATCTAAAAACTCCATTGTCACCCCATCTGCCAGTTCAATGCTGTTGTGGTATGCAGCGCCTTCCCACAGCTTCATAGCATGGGCTATATCTTGCTCGTCATATAAGGTTGGCTTTCCGTGCTTTTCGGCCTCATGCTGAAGAAGCTCTTGGCTATCTAGAAGCAGTGGTTCAGCTAGAGCCTTGGTAGCTTCAGTCGAAATGATCCTACCCTTAAAGCCGTCTTTAACTAGTTTCGGGATGCGCCCAATATGATCAACGTGCGCATGCGTAACAATTAGAAAGTCGATATCTGCAGGGTTGTATGGAAATGCCGCCCAATTGTCTTCTTCGGCACTATGCTGCCCCTGCGTAAGACCGCAGTCGATTAAAAACTTTGCCCCGCCGGTATCAAGTAAGAAGTTTGAGCCAGTCACCTTGCCTGCTCCGCCGTAAAAATAAATCGTAGATTTCATGAGAAGGTTTTTACAGAAAACGCCCCGCACGGGGACGGTCTCTGTCGGACCAGGG
>CAZXKI010000103.1:0-2167 GCA_964641145.1 uncultured Candidatus Saccharibacteria bacterium
CAAAATAATGTCTTTAATCCCTGCGAGCAGAAAGAGTTTAGCTATAGCGGTGCCGGCGGCACCTGCGCCAGTAATAACAACCTTTAGACTAGCGAGCGGCTTCTTAACCACTTTTGCGGCATTCATAAGCCCGGCCAACACAACAATAGCAGTGCCGTGTTGGTCATCATGCATCACGGGGATATCGAGCTTTGCCTTAAGCCGCTCTTCTATCTCAAAGCAACGCGGCGCAGAAAAGTCTTCGAGATTGATGCCGCCAAAAGTGGGCGCTATTGCTATGATCGTCTGTACGATCTCGTCTACATCTTGAGTGTTGAGCACTATAGGAAACGCGTCTACGTTTGCAAAGGTTTTAAAGAGCGCAGCCTTTCCTTCCATGACTGGCAGTGCGCCCTCGGGCCCAATGTTGCCAAGCCCCAGCACTGCTGAGCCGTCAGAAATAACGGCAACCATGCGCCCTTTAATCGTATACAGCTTTGCCTCATCTTTATGCTTAGCAAGATAAGAAGACACTGCGCCGACGCCTGGTGTATACACGAGCGATAAATCAGCCTTATTTTTAATCGGTTTAGACAGGCCGGTAAAAATCTTTCCCTGAAGCTTCTTATGTAATGCAAGCGCTTGTGCCGATAGGTCTTTTTTAGCCATGTGGATATACTACCATCATGCGTCTGTCTGACCCACTCGGAGGCACCTTGCGCCTTATGGACTCACAAAAAGCGGCCCTTGGCCGTCTTGGTATACACACTATCCACGACCTGCTCTTTCACTTCCCTTTCCGGTACGATACCGCCGGCCACGAATCTACGATCAGCGGCCTAGTGGCTGGCCAAGAAGCCACGGTCGTCGGCACACTCGACAAACTCGAGACAAGAAAAAGCTGGAAGAGAAAAATTCCTGTATCAGAAGGCGTAATACAAGATGCCAGCGGGAAGATTAAATGTATGTGGTTTAACCAGCCCTACATCGCTAAGATGTACCAAAATGGCACCCTCGTTAAAGCGGTAGGCAAAGTGTCAGGCTCAGGGCCCAAGATGTATCTGGCAAACCCACAGCTTGAGCGGGTGTCTGCAACCGACGAGGGTTTGTTTATCCAGACCGAAGAGAAAGAAAGAGCTCCGGGCGAACACAAGTTATTTGCACAGTACCCAGAGAGTCGTGGGGTAACCTCGCTCTGGATGCGCCATGCCATACAAAAAGTCTTACCTGCAGGTATTGAAGATGTTGAGGATCCTATACCTGCAGACATATTAAAACGCTACAATCTCCCCACCCTTAAAACCGCTCTCGTATGGATCCATACGCCGCAAAAGCTGGTTGATGCAGAGGCTGCGCGTAAGCGGTTTGCATTTGAAGAAGTGTTTTTTATTCAGCTGGAGCGTCAACGAGAGCGCGCGGCGCAGGCAAGAGAAAAAAGTTTTACCGTCGACGCCCCGCCAGCAGCCATTGATGAATTTATGAGCGCCTTCCCCTTTACGGCCACCGTTGCCCAAAAACGCGCCATAGGAGCAATACTTAAGGACATGCAGAGCGGCGTCCCTATGTCACGCCTTCTTGAGGGTGACGTGGGTTCAGGCAAGACAGCCGTGGCAGCCACCGCAAGCTACGCAGCCGTGCGCACACGGCCGCAAGGTCAAACGTTCGGCACGCTCCAAGTTGCCTACATGGCGCCCACAGAAATTCTGGCCAAACAGCATTTTGAATCATTTATAAAATATTTTGAAAACTTCCCGATAAATATTGGGCTTATTACCGGCTCCGGCTGCTTTAAATTCCCTTCTAAAGTCCAGCGCAACCAGCCCACCAATATATCCCGCCCCCAACTGCTTAAATGGGTAGCAAACGGCGAGATCCCTATTGTGATTGGAACCCACGCCCTTATCGAAAAATCAGTGCAGTTTAAACATCTTGCCCTCGTAGTTATTGACGAACAGCATCGTTTTGGCACCAACCAGCGCCGTAAGTTAGCTAAAAAAGAAGTTCGTCTGCCCCACCTCCTTTCTATGACCGCGACTCCAATCCCTCGCACCTTAGCGCTTACTATCTATGGCGACCTCGACCTCACCCTGCTCGACCAAATGCCACCTGGCCGCAAACCCATCATCACCGAACTGGTTAAGCCCGAAGAGCGCGGCGATGCTTACACGCTTATGCGCCGCGAACTTAA
>CAZXKI010000104.1:0-2073 GCA_964641145.1 uncultured Candidatus Saccharibacteria bacterium
CCGCGAATCGTGTCTTTAAACGTCACTACTTTTTTTGGATTCTTAAAGCGTATGACTTCAGCGCGGCTCCCCTCCTCCTTTGCCTCCTCTTTCGAGACGTAGGCCTTATCTTCGGCAATCAGCTTCTCCAATAGCTCTTGATAGCGGGATGTGTTGTCGCTCTGGCGGTACATAACGTCCCACTCCAAGCCGAGCCAGTGCAGGCTTTCGATAATATTTTCTTCGTACTCTTTTTTAGAGCGTGCCGTGTCCGTGTCTTCGATGCGCACGACAAACTTGCCGCCCGTCTTTTTGGCAAAGAGATAGGCAAACACGGCGGTGCGGTAATTGCCGCCGTGGAGATATCCGGTGGGACTTGGGGCAAAGCGCGTAACAACCTCTGACATAGGGAGACTATAGCAGACTTAGCTCTCGTGGCTAAGAGCGATCTCCATGAGCGCTGTGGCGATCAGTTTGCCGGCATCGGGGCGGGCAAAGGCGCGTGCTTTTTCGCCCATGCTGCGCGCCAGCTCTTTATTGTCTAAAATCCGGTCTATTTCTGAAGATAAGACTCCTGCGGTTAGGTTGTTTTGCTCGATAACCACGCTGGCGCCGGTGCGGGCAAACGCAAATGCATTTTTGGTTTGGTCGTGTGATACATCCTGCGGTATTGGGATCAGGATAGAAGGTATACCCCAGGTTGCTATCTCAAAGATGCTTCCTGCGCCAGCGCGCGATATGACCATAGCGGATGCGCCTGCTGCCATGCGCAACCCAAGGTCGTTGAGGTAGTCGAACACTTTGTAGCGCTCTGCTAACGTCGAGTCGCCTAACACTATTTTGGCCCGGCCCTCAACTTCTTTTACGTTTGATTCGCCCGTCTGGTGCACGATTTGATATTTCTGAAGCAGTTTAGGGAGTGCGTCCAGTACGGCGTCGTTTATGGCCTGCGAGCCTTGTGAGCCGCCAAGCACCAGGAGGATCGGCAGCTCGTGTTTGAGCTTTAAGAACTCATGAGCGCCTTCGCGTGCGGGCATCATAGCGGCTTTGCGAACCGGGTTGCCCGTAAAGGCTACTTTTTCTTTAGGAAAGTACTCTGCCGCTTCAGGAAACGAGACCGCTATCTTAACGGCAAACTTTCCTGCCCAGCGGTTAACCCGGCTTGGGACCGTATCGGTGGCATAAATAAGTACCGGGATTCTGAAGATCTTTGCGGCAAGCAAGGTTGGGAATGAGGCATAGCCGCCCGACCCAAACACGATGTCCGGGTATAGGAAGAAAATTCTAAATACCGAACGGATAATTCCCCACCCTGTCTTAAAGAAATCAAAAAAGTTGAGGATCGAAAAATAATGACGCACCTTGCCTGCCGCGGTTGGCACAAAGGTAATATTGTTTGCGATCAAAAGCTCGCGGTCGTAGGGGTCGGGCGCGGCGTAGTAGAGCTTGGGCTCAAGGATTTTTTGCTCGCGGGTAAGGTCGTTGAGCGCTTCTGCAACGGCAATGATCGGATAAAAGTGCCCCCCTGATCCGCCGCCGGTAAAAAGTATTTTCATAAAAGTAAAATCAACGCTGTATTATTTATGCTTCATTCTGCGCGAGACGTTTAAGATCACTCCGCACTCTGCCAAGGCCAGCGCAAGCGCAGTGCCGCCGTGAGATACAAACACCAGTGGCACACCCACCAACGGAACAAGCCCTAGAGTCGAAGCAATGTTCACAAACGATTGCCCAACAATCAGTATAACAAGCCCCACGACCATAAGGCCGCCAAAGGGGTCGGGTGCCCGCGCAGCAATGCGCAGGCCCATCAGCGCAAACAGCACAAATAAAATCACCAAAAATGTACTGCCAATAAAGCCAAACTCCTCTGCGGCAACGGCAAAGATAGAGTCGCCAATAGGTTCTGGCAGGTAAGAAAACTTTTCAACACCCTGGCCCAAGCCGCGGCCGGTCAGCCCTCCGGAGCCCACGGCAATGAGTGACTGCTGGATCTGGTAGCCGTCGCCTTGTGGGTCACTCGCCTGGTTGAGGTAGGTTTGGATACGGTCTTGCACGTGGGTGTAGGTCATGGCGGCGACTCCTATCGCGCCT
>CAZXKI010000105.1:0-1897 GCA_964641145.1 uncultured Candidatus Saccharibacteria bacterium
ATAACTGAAAATCCTTTACTATCTCCTTACGTTGATCATATCGAAGGTGATCCCACCAGTGTCACAGGGTTACCTTTGAATCTTACCCGCTCTCTCATAGCACAAGCCACATCCATTAATATGTAACCATTTATACATACCGAACACATATAGATAAGACTTTATAGTATAATAGCAGATTATTGTGTAAAGAAGGAATTAAAGCTATTTGCTGCTCAAATCCCTACTTTTTATGCAAGAACCTTGAAATACAGAAATCCTATAGAATCAGGTTGAATTGGCTATGAGGTCTACGACCTCCGCTAAAGCTTTTATACTAGTTTAGCGGCCTTTTAGCCAGTTCAACTCTGTTTTTTGCGCAAAAAGGAGGACTTTATGCGCAACCGCACGCTGTATTTGTTCGGCATTCCGCTTTTGGCATTGTTTTTGGGATATCTGGCGTTAAGTTTTGTGCCAGTGTCCGCTAGTCCGTTGGCTGACCCGGGTCCTATTTACCTACCGCTTATTAGCCGTGCTAGTACGTCTGGGACAGTGGACCCTACAAGTGCTCCACCTGAGCCGACCTCAACCCCAACCAATACACCCGTTCCACCAACCGCGACGACGACCTCTTCGCCGGTCCCCACGTTCGAGAGCACGAGTATATCCACACCAATTGCCACAAGCACACCAGCCGCTGAATTATGGCTGATTGACTATGGCCAAAACTTGTACGCGTTAAGCGCACCAGTTGTGGACACTGGCGTGCCAATTACAGCAAATATGACAACAGCGCAAGACCCAACCTCGCACGTGTATTCATTACGTTGGATTAGCCCGGTCTGCGCCGCTGATGTGGCATGTGGCCAAGATGCGCAGCAAGCGGATGCAAACCGAATGGAAGCCCGTTTTGAGATTACTGATTTAATCAAAATCGGTGATCTACTAAGCATCTTCCCGCTCGTCTCGAAAACAGCCGATTGGCATGTGGAAGGCAACGCTTTTGTTAAAGACGGCGTTACCCCGCCCACACCTATGCCTACGCCAACCGCTACCGCCACACCTAATGTGTGGACAGTCGACTTTGGTGATGCTTTTGGTATTTACTCACAACAAGAGATTTGCCATAAGTATAACCAAATTGTCGAAGACAACAACCAGACTGTTTGGATGGGGGCTTTTTACGGTGTCAACACAGACGCGTACCGAAATTCAGGTACCGAAAAGCCTTGCATGCCGCAGGCAGGCACCTATATCAACTTGTCTGTGAAGAAACTGCAAAACACTCCCCCAGCGGATAGCTACGACTTTGCCAACAAGACTGTCACTATGGAAGTAAAATTCAACAGCCTTGCTGTCGGTAAAGGCGTGTATGCCGAAATGCGTGTACAAGATGCGCAGAGCCGGAACGTCTCGTCTGTACGCAAATATATCACTGCACAGACCATGACCTTCTCAGTGGATGTTGATAATCCGAGCAACTTTGACGCTGCCCATATCACCGCCCTTAAGCTCGAAGTGTTTGCAACAGATTCTAATTCCACCGTCGTCATTGACGGTGAAGTATTCAGACATCTGTCTGCAACCATTGCGCCGACCAAGTAGTCTAGGATAATTCGTCGTTTCAAGTTCCGGGTAACTACCGGGTCACAATTCGTGACCTGGTAGTTCCCAAACCAAAAACTGCTTTAATTCCCCTTCAGCTTCATTTGATACAATATATCCATGTATTTTCATAGCCCTACACACGGAAAAGTCACATTAGAACAATTAAAAAAGATTGTATCTGCTTTTATGGCCCAAGACAAAAAAGCTTCGTACGAAATTATTGTGGGATCAGATTCTCAAAAAGTAAAAAATAATAAATATGATTTTGTCTCGGCGCTCATTATTCACCGAGTGGGTGCAGGCGGAATAT
>CAZXKI010000106.1:0-1897 GCA_964641145.1 uncultured Candidatus Saccharibacteria bacterium
AGGACTACTGCCTCTGGAGCAGTGTATCTTGGTTCGAATCCAAGTCCCGCAGCAAAAAAGTGCAAGGTAGAGAGGTGGGGTGATACAATGTACCCATGAACATTCGAGGACTTTTTGATTACTCAGTGCCCATGGTCGCCGCTGCAACCATTTTGGTTGTGGGAGTGCTTGTGGCAACCGGCATCGCCGCCTACACCGCCTTTGGTATTAAGCTCGCGCAGGACAGTGTAGAGGTAACCGGCTCTGCCAAAGAGTCTGTCGTAGCTGACACTGCACGTCTTACTCTTAGCCTCGAAACAAAAACAGGCACGACTGACCAGCAGGCCGGCTATGCTCGGCTGGAAAGTGCGACTACTAAAATCGTCGCGTACCTTGAGGCTCAAGGATTTAAAGAGTATGAGACGCCGGCGATGACCAGCTCTCCCAACTATACTTACCCGCAAAACAGCGAACCGATACAAACAGGCTTCTCGGTGTATCGGCAGATTGTGGTCCGCAGCAGCGACATTGATCGCATAAGCACACTGGCGAACAATATTGCCCCGTTTACTGGAGCAGGGTACAACGTGACGACTCAGTCGCTTGAGCTGACCTACAGCAAGCTGGATGAAATGCGCGTAAAACTCTTGAGCGAGGCAATTAAAGACGCCAAGGCACGCGCTGAGGCGATTGCAAAAGAGTCTGGCCGATCTGTCGGCACCCTGCGCAACTCCACCAGCGGCGTGGTGCAAGTGTTGCCGCAGGGAGGGGTAGACATAAGCGACTATGGCACCTACGATACGCAGAGTAAAAACAAAGAAGTAATGGTTACCGTGCGCGCTACGTTTGGGCTGTAGCCACAATCTGCCTGATATACTTTACAGGTATGCGTCTTGTGGTAAGGCACGGCTTTTTGGTTGCAGCTTTTGCTCTGCTCGGAAGTGCTCCTCTGTACGTGTTTGCCGCGGGCGAGCCAATCATGCACCTGAAGTTTGACGACGGCTCTGGCACGACACCTCAAGACAGCAGTAGCAACAACATAGACGGTTCATTTTCTGTAACAAATCCTACTTGGTCTGCCACGGTGCCCGACGTGGCGTTTACCAACCCATACTCACTGAGCTTTACAGGCACTAATGACTCGGTAAGTGTGTCGTGGCCTTCCGGTCTTAACTTTGGGGCCACCGATCCTCGAACATTTTCATTCTGGTATAAACCAACTGCAAACGGTGAGGGTGCATATTCCCGCCTTATCAGCTGGACCAGTGATCAATTAGAAATCGCTGGCACAGAAGGCGGCGGTTCAACCCACAAAATTACCTATTACGACGGCAATTGGCACGCGACCGATATTACTCTTTCCATTGGCACGTGGTACCACATCACCTTTACCTATGATGGCACGACTGCCAAGTTTTATATTGGCGATGAACTGCAAGACGAGCATTCGCTTGCAGGGCGCGCGCTGAGCGGCACGATGATGATAGGCAACCGGGTGCAGGAAGGGAACGAAGGCATTAACGGCAACATCGACGATGTACGCGTGTATAACTACGCTCTGAATTCCACTCAGGTCGGCAACCTTTCGGCGGGCTCTAACGACCCTGATTCTGCGCCAGACGAAACAGCTCCAACGTTCTCCAGTATGAGCGCTTCGGCTGTGTCGAACGGTGCCACCATTACCTGGACCACCAACGAAGCTGCTTCTACGAAAGTGATCTATTCTGTCAACACCTTATATGCATCCTCCACGACCGAAACGGATACAGGTACGCGTGTGACCAGCCATAGCAAGGCGCTTACGAGTCTGCTTTCGTGTACAACCTATAACTACAAAGTAGTCTCTGCTGATGCTGCGGGTAACTACGCCACGTCTTCGGCAAGTACGTTTACCACTAGCGGATGTTCGGGTGGCGCT
>CAZXKI010000107.1:0-1855 GCA_964641145.1 uncultured Candidatus Saccharibacteria bacterium
GGCGCTAACACAAAAAACGGCCGTGGCAGGGTTTCCCAGAAGTTCACAAGGGTTACCTTACTGTGCTTTTAATTTGTAGTACAGGCGGTCTCCAAAGCGCAGGTCAAGGTACTCAAAGTCACTGAGCGGGCGAGAGGCAAAGGGCTCTGCCGTCTTAGCAAGTAAAAATCGTTCATACACCTCGCCACCGTCTTCGGTGGCGGTAAACATAAGGGTAAAACTGCTATCAAACGTTGCGCGCACATCCTTCTGCTCGTCTACGGCAACCCGCGCAATGCTCTCACCCTCTTTATCTTTAAACGCCTGCACAAGGGCCGTAAGCGAATGAAATTGCTCAGGCGTTAAATACTGTTTAGGCGCGGCCCCTGTCGTCGTGCCAAAATATTCTGTATACACAGTGCCGTCAAAGCTGGCTGCAGCTTCATAGGCAACTCCGTCTTCGTCCATTAAGAGACATGGCACGCGAGACTGCGGCGTTAAGCCGCACCAGACACTTTTTGGCACGCGCTGCCGCACCGTAATGCCAATCGTTCTAATAGTGTTGGCGTGCACGTCTATCTCTGCCAAGCGCGGAAACTGAGTCTGCAGAGCTTCTGTGATAGCGCTTTTTGGATAAATCAGAATGTTGTTCTTAGGAAAAAGAAAGCTATACGTGCCCACCAAGTGCTTGGCTGCCGCAGCCTCAATAGCTTTGGCTGTAGAACCTTCAGCACCCTCAACTACCACTTTAGTAACCCGCATATGCGGGAGCCACAGTACGCCAACCACCAAACCTGCGGCCAGCACGATAACCGCAAGGATTCTAAGTCCTGCAAAAAGCTTCTGACGGCGCCTGCGCGCCCGGAGCTTGCTCTGGGGTAGATCTACACGAGCCATGTGGGTAGTATAACGGAGCAAATCCCTTTTGCGGAGGAGTAGGGGTCACGTTCATCTCTCCGGAGCAAAAGGGATTTGTGGAGCTATATAGATACTTTGTCGAGCTTTTCTTTGCCGCCCATAAACGGCCGGAGCACCTCTGGCACTTGAACGTCGCCGTCTTTAGTCTGGTAGTTCTCAATAATCGCGATAAGTGTGCGGCCCATTGCAAACGCGGTTGCGTCGTTCATATGTACTGGCTCGTTCTCGCCATTTGCGCGTTTTAGCCTAGTGTTAAGACGGCGCGCCTGAAAGCCCCCTACGTAATCGGCGCTGTGGGTCTCGCGGTAAGTCTTCTGGCCCGGCATCCAGGTCTCTATATCTATCTGCCGCTGGTCAGGAAAGCCCATGTCGCCTGTGCAAATAAGCATCGTCTGGTGCGGGAGCTTGAGTTCGCGCATAAGATATTCCTGGATAGCCACCAAAAAGTCCTGCTCCTGTATGCCGTCTTCTGGCTTGGTAAAGCTTTCCATCTCTATTTTGTCGAACTGATGCTGACGCAAAATACCTTTCGTGTCTTTGCCGTATGAACCCGCTTCGCGGCGAAAAGCCACCGAACACGCTACATACCGCAGCGGCAGCTGCTCTTCTTTTATAGTCTGGTCCATATGCAGCGGCCCGAGCGTATGCTCTGCGCTGCCGATAAACACTAGGTCGTCTTTCTCAAAGTAAAAGCGGTCATCTATCGGGTCGAGACGCGCCATGCGGTTCATTACCTGCGAGCGCATCATAACCGGCGGCACTACGGGCACAAACGGCTTCGTATCAACTGAGAGACTTGCTTCCTGTGCAACCTTCTCCAACTTTTCGCGAGAAGTAAGGACGCTCATAGTCCACTGCATGAGAGCAAATTGCATCAACGCCAAGTCGCCTTTTAGATACGTAAATCGTGCGCCAGAAACTTCCCCTGCCTTTTCAGAGTCGATAATGCCAAGCTCTT
>CAZXKI010000108.1:0-1842 GCA_964641145.1 uncultured Candidatus Saccharibacteria bacterium
ATGACAGTCTCCATCTAGAGTGTGCGTTGCCGCACCTCCCTAGACAGAAGAACTGTCTACATCAAACAGGTGCGGAATGACCGGGAACTCTTACCCTCTACAGAGCATGGTTGCCTCCATGAGTTTGAGCCAATAGTGCAATGTGCAGTTCTTTTAAACTATATCACAGGTTGCACCAAACGTCAAACATGGCTGACAAGAAAAAATAAACAGTGTAAAGTAGGGGAGTTCGTTTGATTTTGTTCACTTGCGTCGGTGGCGGCGGTCATAAGGCGGGTTGAGTACCCAATGACTGTTGGTTCGGGCGTAGAAATAATTCGCGTCGGTGGCGGAGTGGTCAATCGCACTTGGCTGTAAACCAAGCGCCCTTGCGGCTACGTAGGTTCGAATCCTACCCGGCGCACAAACGTCAAAAAGTCTTAGCTTCGGCTAGGACTTTTTGCGTTTCCGGTACACTATTGACTTTTCATACTATTTATGATAGTATTTTTTTGGTGTTTTTCGCACCAATATCCTCACTGATCGTGGGACCACTCACGACAGAAAAAAGGAGAACAGCAATGAGTTCACTGGCAATTCTGACTGACGGAGGGATGGATCTCGGGCTGCAGGCCTCCGGCCTCACCGAAGGTCTGAATCTGGGCTCACGGTGGAAAGAGGGTCGCTCAATTTTGAGCTGGCGAGATGAGTTCACTGCAGGCACACACATCGTCGTGCGCCCCGAGGTGATCGTCGTCGGCAAGGCCAATATTTATCTCAGGCTGGATTACCTGAGAGGCATCAAAGACGGCCTGTACGTCTCGATTGAGACCCCTGACCCCAACCAGATGCCGGACCTGATCCAGAAAACCATCGCTTACATTGGTGGCAAGGTCAGCACGTTCGACCTCTGTCCGACCCAGCCGAACTCGTTTGTCGGCGGTGTCGCCAACGACGCCCGGCGTCTTGCCGAGTTCGTTCGACGCAAGGTCCATCGGATTATTCAACACATCAAGTTCAGTCTGCATCTCGCACTCTAACGAGCACGGCTCCGTGGAAAAGGCTCCGGCCTTCACGGAGCCTTTTCTATTTCGTGGTTCAAAATCATTCCTATTTCGTTCCATAGGATATCTAGTATTTTTTGATATTTGTGTTATTATATTTTTGTACCTGTTCCATCAAAGGGAGAATGTTCGATGCAGAAGTTGCGGAAGAGTGAGTTCCTTCGGGAACTCGATGAGGCCTCAGGCAAGGTCAATTACGCCAACAGAAATAGGGTTAGCGTGACGGACGACCTTGTCTCAGGGGTTGTGTCTGGCGCGGGTCTGAACATTTCGGCCATGTCGATCAAGGGCACGCCGATCTCGTTCGCTATCGCGAGGCTGACCGACTACACTACGGACACCGATGAGTCCTATGCCGCTGAGAACGCTCGGCGTGCCTTCAACCTCCTTGTCCTCGCCGAAGCGGCGTGGGAGTACTACGACGAGCACTTCGAGGCTGCTGCCAAGGCCGCCGCCTAGCGAACCGGATATAATGACTCCGGGTACAACCAGCAAGGAGAATTACGTTGAAAGGTGTGACCACACCGCTTCAGGAGCGGGGCGCCACCCGCTTCCGCGAACAACCTACGTTCATTGCAGAGGGCAGGCGGCCTTCTGACAACGAACCGCCACGTTCCGCAGAAGACGATGAGCGTCAGCAAAACGCTCAAGACTTCCTCAGGAGCGACCAAGGCAAGCGTCTCGAGGCCGAGCTTCGGCAGAAGGGCGTGATCCTCTAAAACCGGCCTCAGCCGGACACATCAGAGTCCCCAGCGATAACATCAAGGGGGCTTTTCTTTTTGATGCTACACTTATTTTG
>CAZXKI010000109.1:0-1840 GCA_964641145.1 uncultured Candidatus Saccharibacteria bacterium
GGTTAATGACCCTTCACTCATACTTGCCGATGAACCGACCGGAAACCTCGATACAAAAACTGGTGAGGTTGTACTCGGTACATTTCAAAAGTTAAACAAAGAGCATAACCGTACCGTCATTCTCATTACTCATGAGCCAGATGTTGCCGAGCATGCCGACCGCATAATCGTATTACGCGACGGCAACATAGTATCCGATTCAAAGGCGCATGCGCGCCGCCACGCCAAACATGAAGCTTAGCGATACATTACAAGAAACATATATAGCGCTTTCAGCAAATAAGGCCCGATCAGGGTTGACCGTGCTTGGCATTGTTATTGGTATATCATCTGTTATTGCTTTGGTTGCGGTTGGCCAGGGCTCTACGAGCTCTATTACAAGTAGTATCTCCTCACTTGGTTCAAATCTGCTTACCGTTTCGCCAGGCGCACAACGTAATGTCGGTTGCTTTGGAGCAGCAAGTGCGCGTGGTTCTGCTCAGACCCTTACCATGGACGACGCGAACGCCATTGCTGAACTTGATGGCGTAAGTGCAGTGGCCCAGCAAATAAATTCTAACCAGCAGGTAACCGCAAAAGGAACTAATACTAACACCTCCATATATGGAGTAACCAGTACCTACTCGGTTATTCGAAATATTGAGTTGGCCGCCGGTTCTTTTATCGCTGAGTCGCAAAATCAATCGGGGGCCAAAGTGGCGGTTTTGGGGCCGACTACTATGACGGACCTCTTTGGTGAAGACGCCGACCCCTCCTCAGTGGTAGGGCAGAAGGTACGCATCAAAGGAAGTGAATTTAAAGTCATAGGTGTTACCGTATCAAAGGGTTCTAGCGGCTTTAATAATCAGGACGATCTTATTTATATTCCTGTAAAAACAGCTGCCCGCTATCTTTCGGGCAATAATTATCTTTCTTCTATAAGTGTGCAGGCGGAAAATGCTGACGTCATGACGCAGTTGCAGGAAGAAATAACGTCTCTACTGCTTGCACGACACAAAAAAACTACAGATTCAGCTGACTTTAGTGTGCAAAATCAGGCCGACTTACTCTCAAGCTTATCCTCGATAAGTAGTACGCTTACCCTCCTCTTGGGCGCTATCGCTGGCATCTCGCTTCTTGTGGGTGGCATTGGCATTATGAATATGATGCTTACCAACGTGACCGAGCGCACCCGTGAGATAGGCCTCCGCAAGGCCATTGGAGCCAAGCGTGGCGACATTAGTCGGCAATTCTTGGTGGAAGCAATAGCCTTAACGGTTATAGGAGGCACGATCGGTGTTGTGCTGGGTACCGGCATTGCGTTTGCGGTGAATGCGCTCGGTTTCCTTACTACAAGCGTTTCGTGGAAATCGGTAGTGCTCGCATTTGGCGTATCGGCTGCGATAGGTATCGTCTTCGGATGGTATCCTGCGCGGCGCGCCTCACGGCTTAACCCGATTGAGGCGTTGCGCTATGAGTAATTATTAATTATCGGTAACGTATGAAGAATAAGATTATCGTGGGCGTTAGTGCTGCAGCATTACTTGGAGCTTCGTTTTTTGGAGGGGTGGCATATGGCAAAAATAGTACGCCAGCTCGTGGGCAGTTTGGGGGCGGGCAGTTTATGCGCATGGGCGAAGGTCAGCCTCAAGGCGGTGCCATGCGTGGCGGCGGTATCGGGGGAGGCTTTACTGCAGGTCAAATTATTGCAAAAGACGAATCCAGTATTACTGTCAAAATGCAGGATGGTAGCACTCGTATCGTCTTGTTCGGCACATCTACCGAAGTAATGAATACAGTCGCCGGTTCAACTGCCGATTTGGCAGTAGGAACAACGGTTGCAGTGACTGGTACGGCCAAC
>CAZXKI010000110.1:0-1838 GCA_964641145.1 uncultured Candidatus Saccharibacteria bacterium
GACTTTTCGATCTGTTCGAGAAGTTCGCTGGAGGTATAGCGCCGCCGGATAATGGGCTCCCATGGGCCGGGTGTCGGGTCCTGCCACGGGCAACAGGTGCGCACCCAGCCCGGATATTTCTGCTCTTCACCTGTTTTCGGGTCAACGCGCGTGTAATGGATCACCATGCAGTTGGGCATTTTGCCGTGCGAGTTTGTACCGCGCATTTCTGCAAACTCGGCAGTCGTCCACCGCTCGTGTATGCATCGAGCGAGCCACATGTTGTCGCCGTGATTCACCACACACACCGCTTCCATATCGGAACACTCACGATGCAACGTGCCGAGAAAGAGGCGCCAGTGTACATCGATGTCGGCGAACGACTCGCCGCGGTCAGGACGGAAGTTGAACGGATCAAGCTTGTAGCCGCGATTCTTGATACCGCTGAGATATGCCTTCCGCTCCTCGAAGTTCATATCGTCCATCACGCCGCCACTGCGTTCGCGGATCATGTTCTCGATCGACCATTCGGCGTCCCTCAGGTTCAACAGCCCGGCCGTCTGTTTGGCGCGGTTGTAGCTCGAGGTGTACCAGCGGCCAAAGTTCAACTCGAGGCCGTTGATCCACTCGCCTGTAATGACCGCCTGCTGCTCGCCCTCGGCGGACAGGAACGCGAGCGAGCTCGGTCGGGTGACCATGTCGTCGAAGAAGGACATGTCGCCGGACTCATAGGCCTTGCGCCCAAGCAGATTTCGCTCTGATTCCCCATGCCGTACGTACAGAAGATTCTTCGGAAGCATGCCTACACTCCTCTTTGATTTGAGTAGGACCAGTTCTATCCTGACCTTACCAAGGAATCTCGTACTGCTCAAATTCGGGCAGCAGCTTCTTGCCATACAAGAGGCGGGAGATTACTTCAGCATGGCTCTTCGCCCCTGTAAGCGCGTTGTGGGGCTCGGGCTCGCGCGGGATACCGCAGTAGTTTAAAACAGCGTCGAGATCGAGCGCCGAACGATTATGTTCTGAAGGAGGAATAAGTCCCCTCTTTACCATATGCATATAGCACAGGGTGTGCGTGTCGATGGTGCGGAATGCAAACGGCCAGTTGGTATGCCCTGCGCGCTCTGAAGCAAGGCGCAAAAAGTCTCTGTCAAACGAAGGGTTCTGCCCTGCCAGCGTGCGATCCTCTATCTTCATCGCCCACTCGATAAACTTGTGTGCCAGCTCGGCCTCGGTTTGCTTGGCCTGGTCTTTTATCTGCTCTAGCGTAAAGCCATTCACCTCTAAAGCCTCGTCCATTACATGGGCGCCATCCCATATACAGCACTCTTCGTAGAGCTGGTTGGTGGGGTTTAAAATATCAAGCGCACCAACGCTCACTATAGAGTGTTTATGCGGCTCTGTGCCCGAAGCTTCTACATCTACAACAATCATGCAGTCATTGTACTAGACTTCGCCGATAACCCGCACAATCCACCGCTCGGCCTTAACCACCACCGTATGGAACCTAGGCCACTTGCGGGTCTGACGCTCGAGCTTGTCGCGAAGTGAGGGCGAGAGCATGGAGAGGAGCAGTATACTTATCGCAATAAACAAAAACCCCTGCAAAAACGGCAGTACCAAACCGACTAACCCCACCAAAAAGAAGAGTATGGCTAAGATAAAAACTACTGCTCGTTTTGCTTTGCGCTTCATACAAGTCTAGGGTGCATAGTCTGCCCGCTCGTCGGTTTGAGGCGCAGAAGTATGGATAATAAGCCCCCGATCCCCTGCTTTAAGGCCCGAAAGGCGGCCCAACCCAAAGGCTGCCACCCCCACCACAATGATGATGGCGGGGATAAAAAGTCTGGGTAAAAGCC
>CAZXKI010000111.1:0-1793 GCA_964641145.1 uncultured Candidatus Saccharibacteria bacterium
CACTATTGAGGGCAATGTTCCGTCGCTCGACTCATTTACCCCGAGCCAGGTGAAGTTTGAGGGGTACGACCCGCATCCACCCATCAAAGCCGAACTTACCGTTGCAGGAGGGTATAATAAGACTATTCACAGCTAATATGATCTAGGGACTTACATGGCCGATTATTTTTTAAGTGGAACAATGCCATGAATCTCTACGAATTCGTAAAAAAACAAGATAAAGAGGTGTACGACACCCTTGTGGGTGAAGAGAAGCGCGAGGCCGAGGGCCTTGAGCTCATTCCGTCCGAAAACTATGTAAGCCATGCGGTTAAAGAGGCGCAGGGTTCGCTTTTTACCAACAAGTACTCCGAAGGGTACCCGGGCAAGCGTTACTATGGCGGCCAGCCGTTTACTGACGCGGTAGAAGACTTGGCTCGAGATCGCGCAAAGAAATTGTTTGGCGCGAACTTTGCCAACGTGCAGCCACATGCAGGCGCCAACGCCAATATCGCCATGTACTTTGCGCTGCTTGAGCCGGGAGACACCGTGCTTGGTATGGACCTCTCGCACGGCGGCCACTTAACCCATGGGCACCCGGTTACCTACCTCACTAAGTTTTTCCGCTTTGTGCGCTATAAGATGAAAAATGTTGAGACAGGTGAAATTGATTACGACGACATGCGTCGTGTGGCACTTGCAGAGAAGCCTAAAATTGTTCTTGCTGGGTTCTCTGCCTACTCGCGCGAACTCGACTACCAAAAGTTTGTTGATATTGCCAAAGAGGTGGGCGCCTATTCAGTGATAGATATTGCACACATAGCGGGGCTCATTGCCGGCAAAGCGGCTAAGAACCCCTTCGACTTTGGATTTGATGTGATGACTTCAACAACGCACAAGACACTCCGTGGTCCTCGCGGAGGCCTTATCCTCACGCGCGAGTCTGAAGATATTGCTAAGAAAATAGACAAGGCCGTGTTCCCAGGTCTCCAGGGCGGCCCGCTTATGCATGCGGTTGCAGCTAAGGCGGTCGCGTTTGGCGAGGCTCTGCATCCTAACTTCCAAACGTACGCAGGACAGATTCTAAAAAATGCCAAAGCAATGGAAGAAGTGTTTCGTGCCAACAATGTGCGCATGATCGCTGGCGGTACCAGTAACCACCTTATCCTTGCCGATGTGTTCGGCTCGCTCGGTGTGCCTGGCAAAGAGGCAGAGGCAGTACTCGACCGTGTGGGTATCACCCTTAACAAAAATGTTATTGCGGATGATCCCAGGAGTCCTATGGATCCTTCGGGTATTCGTTTTGGTACGCCTGCCATTACGACGCGCGGGTTTAAAGAGGGGGAGTGCACAAGAGTGGCTGAACTCATGCTTGAGACTCTTAAGCATAGATCAGACGAGCAGAAGCTTTCTGCGGTACAGGCAGAGATTGTGGCGCTTGCGCAGAAGTTCCCGATCCCCGAAGCATTCGTGTAATACAATAGGGGAATGGGAGTCCGCTCCTTCGCACGAAAACCAATTGAGTTGTGGGAGCGTTATGAACGCCGCTTAATGCTTTTTGGTTTGGCGACCGGCTTTATCTTTGACCTTATTATTGCTGACCGGCCGGATAGTCTGACCAATAACATCATGCTGCTCTCGTACCTCGGCGTTGCGGGTGGGCTTATTCTGATACTCAACTTACGCACCGCTCAGCGCGAGATGCAGGAAGTTGGCACCCCGCCACTTTTTTTGCTGCTAGTGCTCCAGTTTTGTTTTGGCGGTTTGGCGAGCAACATGCTGGTGCTCTATGGCCGCAGCGGCACCTTCGCCGC
>CAZXKI010000112.1:0-1774 GCA_964641145.1 uncultured Candidatus Saccharibacteria bacterium
TGGCGTGTTGTACAGGAAATTCTCCAGTACCCAGCAATTTGAACAACTCGTTACGCACGACTTGTACAAAGTCCTCCTTAGGATTCGGCTCTCTCCGTTTAAGCAAAACGCTTTACAGACGTTTTGGCGCTTTGGGGATGCAGAAAGAGACACGCACCCACGAGTGGCGGTCCTCTACCCCCCAGTTCAGCGCGAGTTCATGGGCCATCCCGGGGATACCGAGTTCTGGTACAAACGGTTGGAGCCCAATGTCTATTTTGAAGATCATAAGGCAGTTGAGAAAGTCCGAAAGAGTTTCGCGTTACTGCCGTTTAGGGATTACAGGGTTTACGTTTGCACAAATCCGCCGG
Organism: uncultured Candidatus Saccharibacteria bacterium; assembly: GCA_964641145.1. Taxonomy (GTDB): domain Bacteria; phylum Patescibacteriota; class Minisyncoccia; order Phycocordibacterales; family SBAW01; genus GWA1-54-10. Next base: position 351 of record CAZXKI010000112.1, read on the forward strand.
CCGACATCCGATTCATGAATCGGGTATGGATCTGTATGCCGAGGCACAAAGGGGCGCTCGATGCACTAGCACGATACGCTGCCGTTGCCCGATTCCGTTTTTTGCCGCGTACCACCCGTCGTTCAGCGCGAATTGTCTGGCGTGTTGCGGGCGGTACGGAGGTCACCGTCGAGTCCCCATTGGCCAAGTATCTTCGTTTGCAGAGACGGAACATGGACGTTACGGGGGAGTGGAACGGCCAACTGGGCAGAATTGTCGCCAGAGACTACGCCATTCTCGCACGCTTTCGCGATACGGCCGGTCCGGACGTTGTGGGAGGCCAATATCTGCGCGACTACTTTCTCGCCGGCGTCAGGGGCCTCGGAACGTGGGGCGCGGCGTGGTATGTTGACCGGAACTACAAATACCTGCAAACACTAGGTGAAGAGCAGGATATTCAGTTGCTGCTTGAGGTGACGTTCTGCGATGACCGCATACTGGATGTGAAGAATGTGTCCGATCAACCAGCCTCGTATTTCGAGGATGCGCAGCAGACCGCCGGAATTAGGAAAACGATTGCGCAGTTTGAAACAGCAAGGAATGTGAACTAGAACACACAAGTGGGCATCAGGACGAATTCTAAACACGCCGTAGGGGTCAAGACTATCAGGGCAATGGGATCAGGTATAAACAGTCAGCAGAGAGATGGCCCGTTAAGCGTGACATTCGGGGGGAGCCAGTGGGGCAGCGGGGTCAGGGCACTTCATTTGCCGAGCGGATTGACGGTGGTTGAGCAGGGATCATGAGGTGGGGGCAACATCCGGCCGCACCCGATCCGGCGATCGCAGCGCGCTTTCCTCATGGTTGCGGCGGGGCGATCCAACATGAGGCATGATGACGATGACGAGGCGAGATCGGATCCTGAACGCGTTGGCTCTGCTCGTTGCCATCGCCTGCCTGGTGAAGGTCTGGCTGACCCACACATGGGGGAGCGACCTTGTGGAACTCCTGCTGGGCTTCGCGGGCTTGGTGGCCGTCCTGTTTCCCTATGAGTTCAGTACATCGCAAGGGTATCAAGCCTGGCGGGCGAACCAATGGAGGTTCCCACCCGACGGGTGGGTGCGCTTCATGAGCGAGGGTGCGCCAATTGGCGGCCACGGGAACTCTGGACGGCGTCAGCGGGAAGCGCGAGCTAAAGAGGCGGGTTCCTGTGGCCAAGGTGCGGCGCGCGACGGAGGCTGTGATGGGGAAGCCGTGGGAGTCGTTTATAGACCAATACGGCAACTGGGGGTGCGCGCTGTTTCTGTGGGGCGTGCGCCGCTGGAGCGGCTTGACACTACGCGAGGCGGGGCGCGAGGCAGGTGGCATGCCATTCTCAACGGCAAGCACCGCCATCCGCCGCCTGGAAGAACGGGCGGCGGCTGATCCGGCTGTTCGTAAACTCC
>CAZXKI010000113.1:0-1754 GCA_964641145.1 uncultured Candidatus Saccharibacteria bacterium
AAAAGCGCTCATAGTTGCCCATGTCCTGGTCGGTCTCGTAGCCATCATCAAGCACAAACACCTCACCGTGCTCGGTGGGGTTCATGGTGCCGGCATCTACGTTGATATACGGGTCGATCTTGATCGCCGTTACCTTAAATCCTTTGCTTTTTAAAATTCGGAGGATACCGGAGGTGACGACACCTTTGCCGATACCAGACATTACGCCGCCGACGACGAAAATGTATTTAGGAGTTTGGCCGCTGCTACCTTTACTCTTAAGCCAATCGAGCATGATTAATTATAACTCAAATAATTTATACCCGCAAGTAACGCCTGACCGCTAGGAAGTGGAGCCCTGCCCCAAGCAGGAACCCGCCCCCTACAAAAATCAGGAAGAAAATCGGGAAGTTCTGAATATAGTAGACAAACAAATCCACGCCGCCAAACTGAAGCGCAGCGTCTTTAATAAAGTACGTAAACGGATAGAACAAAAAGAGCGTAAGGATGCCGGCCACCAAGCCTTGTATAGCGCCCTGGATCACAAACGGCCCGCGCACAAACCCGCTAGTAGCGCCCACTAGGCGCATCACCTGGATCTCATCGCGCGAGGTGTAGATAGCAAGACGCACCAGGTTAAGGCAGATCGTCACGGTCGTTAAGGTAAACAAGAGAATCATCACAATGCCAAGCCAGGCCGCCGAGGAAATAATCCCCTGCAAACGTTCAGAAGCGAGGCGGAATTTAGGATCGTAGTAGTTGATCTTTTCAATCACCGCAGTCTCTCCTGCTGCGAGCGCGCTTTGTTCGCGCAAAAAGTCTGCAATAACGTTGTATTGCGCAATATCTTCTGCCTCTATCGTGAGCCGCGCGCCAAACGGGTTGCTGCCCAACTCGTTAAGCGCCTGCAGAGTCAGCTGGTCGTCCTTATGGTCTTCGCGGAACTTCGCCAGCACATCCTCGCGCGACGCATAGGTCACCTGCGAGACTTCCGGCAAGTTCTCGAGCTGCTGTTTAACTTCAAATACGCTTTGCTCTGGCGCGTCAGTCAGAAATACCACACTCATGTCGGCCTGGCCCTCGATCGAGTTAAGCGTGGCCTGGAGCACAACGCCAGTAAAGAGCACGATGCCAAAAATAAAAAGAGCCTCCGTGATAGCAAGCAGTGAAGAAAATGAGACAAACGCATTGCGCCAGAAGTTTAAGACTCCTGCTCGGAAAATACGGCGCATTGTTGGGGACTTTTTACTCATATTACAAAATATACTTACCTTCGCGGTCATCGCGCACGACCTTGCCGCGGTCCATAGTAATAACGCGCTTTTTTAGACTGTCGATAACTCCCTTGTTGTGGGTAGTAAGCACGATAGTAGTGCCGAGGTCATTAATTTTCTTTAAAATCTGCACTACCTCAAAGGTGTTTACAGGGTCGAGGTTGCCAGTCGGCTCGTCCGCAACAATAACATCAGGCTGGTTCACGATAGCGCGGGCTATAGCCACACGCTGCTGTTCCCCGCCTGAAAGCTCGCCTGGGAAATTATTCATCTTGTCAGCCAGGTCTACCAGCTCAAGCACATGGGGCACATCCGAGCGGATCTCCTCTTCAGGCCGGCCGGCAGCCTCCATCGCAAAAGCAATATTTTCGTATGCAGTTTTGTTGGGGAGAAGTCTAAAGTCTTGAAATACGGTGCCTATTTTTCGGCGCAAGGCGCCCATGCGGCGCAGCGGCACCTCGTGTACGTTTATAGATTCAAAAAATACGGAGCCGCTTGAAG
>CAZXKI010000114.1:0-1745 GCA_964641145.1 uncultured Candidatus Saccharibacteria bacterium
GTACCAGCCCTAGATGGAGGGAGAATCAGAGATGAGAGTATTCCGTGTACTTGTGAGTTATCCCCCTAGCAAAGAGCAGCCAAAACGGCGACGCGCTGTGTTTCTCGGGGAAATAGAGGTCGGCGACGCCAACGGTCATCATGATTCCCTAGTTGATGGTTACGCAGCCATGATTCAGCTCCTCAAGAAGATCAACAAAGGGAAAAACGTCGTCAAAAAACCGAGATGGAATTTAACGTATGACACTGTTGCCCTGAAAAACGGAGTGATTATCTATCTCGACACTGACCCTGTTCAACCACTTGAGACTTGGCTCAAGCAGGCGAGCGAGTTAAGTGCCGCGCCGAAAAGATCCAAGAAGAAGTGATCAAGTCTCGCCCTCGGGCGAGACTTCTGCTTCATGTGCCCCCGCCAGGAATCGAACCCAAATCTTTCCCTTAGGACGGGATTGCTCTATCCATTGAGCTACGGGGGCGTAAACAAAAACATGCTAACACAGCTCTGTTATACTTGATACATGGAACGCGAGGTAGAGGAGCTTAAACAGCTGGTGCGTCGCAATATAGAGCTCACTAAAGAGACACGCGACATGGTAGACCGCATGCACCGCTCAAGCCGCCGAGGCACAGTGCTGCGCTGGGTGTGGCGCATTGCCCTTTTTGGCGGCGTTGCGTATGTCTACTATCAATTTGTCTGGCCTTATGTAGAGAGGGTGCAGAATGCCGCAGCGGGTATACAAAACACCGGCACTCAATTTGCCGACTTTTTCAAGGTTTTTGGGTTCTAAAACAGGTGCTTGGGGCCGGGCTCGAACCGGCGACATCTTCCTCTTCAGGGAAGCGCTCTACCAACTGAGCTACCCAAGCAGTAGAGCGATTCTACTTTAATTTGAGCGAACTTTCAATTTGGCAGCGCGGCTCTTGTCGAGCTTCGGCAGGCGGATGATAAGGAGGCCGTGTTTCTCGCTCGCCTCTGCTTCCTCGAGGTCTATTTCCTGGGGGAGCACAATCGTGCGGCTAAACGAGCCCCAATAGAGCTCTTGGAAGAAAAATTCGCCCGACTGCGACTCTGCATGCTGCTCTCTCTTTCCGCGGATAGTCACCATGTCGCGGGTGATAGACACGTCAAGGTCTTCTGGGCGTACGCCAGCAATCATGGCCTTAATAATGATGTGGGTAGGAGTCTGGTATACATCCACCGAGAGCTCGCCGTCCATAGGCTCTTCTGGCGCGAGTTCGGGCATAGCCTGTTGCTGCTGTTGTATGGGAACACGCTTGGTGGCCCCGCTAGAGCGCATAGGAATAGTGCCCGAGCCGGTCTCGAGGTCATCAAAAGAGTAGTCTGGTTCTGCGCCTGCGCCACCGGTTAGCCAATCAAAGAGGGATTTTTTATTGCGTGCCATGAGATAACGATAAATAAGTTAGCAATAGTCGCGCGACGGTTGCTTGATGCGCTCTACGAGTAGAAGCGCTCCCACAATACCCAGCCAGAGAATAAGGAAAATCCAGAAAATCGAACTGCCGCCTTGGCCAAGTATAGACAAGTTAAAACCTGCATGCAACAACACTGCGAGGATAACTCCCAAAAAAGCCGCTAAACGGCGCAAGGATGCTTTTTGATAGAAGGTAAACGCGAGCGCCAAGCCTATCGTAGCTGAAGATAGCGTGTGCAACAGCGTTGCGCCGACAAAACGGAGGTTGCCGGTCACAATAGTCTGCATCCAGTTGCCGTGCTCAAGCGGGCTC
>CAZXKI010000115.1:0-1729 GCA_964641145.1 uncultured Candidatus Saccharibacteria bacterium
CGTACGAGACGCGTAGCAGTAACAACAGCGGCAATGCAGCGCCGACATACGCAATGGCGAGCGTGTTTACTAAGGCGCCAATATGCTCCCGGCCAATACGGATACCGCGAGCATAAATCTCGCGCGCCGTAAGGTGCGCGCCGGCACGCTTAAGCTCTTCTACCGCCACAGCCTGCCCAATGGCAGCGTCATATAACACGCCCAGCAAGCCGATCATAATGCCCCCTAGGAGCAGCCCAACCAGGTCGATCGTGCCTCTAGTGTCAAAGTTAAGATAGGTCACCTCTTCCCCACTAAAACCAGTGAGGCCTGCGAGGTCGATCGAGAGGTACGCCAGAGCTCCTGTCACTCCTATAGTGACCATCATGCCAATGACTGCCGCGCTGGTGGTGCGGTTAACGCCGTGGGTAATATACGACCCAAGCACAATAATGAGCGCCGACACCCCTACTGCAACTACGATGGGTGAATACCCTGCAAGTATGCCTGGCAGAAGAAAATAGCTAATGAAAAAGAAGCTGCCCACCAGCGCAAGCAATCCGCGCAGACCTTGTTTGCCGCCAAAGAAAAACAGTACCGCAAGAAATAATAGAGCAAGGCCTGCAAGCACCGGCAGTCGGTTTGGCGCAGAGACTGCGTAGCGGTCTCTGCCATCAACAGAACCATACGAGTGGCGCAAGAAAAAAGTATCCCCTACTGCAAGCGGTATGTAGTCATTCTCAAACTCAACAATCTTTCCTTTTTGTACACCCTGGAGAATCTCTATACGAAGCTTCTGAATGGTTGCTGTCGTATCTGTGCCAGGGATCTGCTCTACCCGCTCATCAAGAACACGCTCCACCTGGGCTTTAACCACTTCAACCTCTTCGGGTACAAGCTCCTGCGCAGACACAAAGAAAGCAGGCGTACAGAGCACAGCAAACAGCGCCGCCACTAAGACAGGTTTACACCTGTACATTCGGAGTATGTTCAAAAGTTGCCGGCGTACTTGACGCATTGTTGGTCTTAAGACCATCCATAATCTTCTTTACTAACTCGCGCGCAGCTTTAATATCCTCATGTGCCGCCTTAAGCTCGTCACGCGCCTTCTGAAGCGCTGCCTTATTCGCCTCCTGCTTAGTTTTGTCCCCCTCATCTGGAGTAAGCGCTGCTGTGCCGTTAACGGCAGCTTGGGAATGAGTATTGGCAGAAGTTATTTTTGCCGCCAAGTCGTTAAGCGCTGTGTTAAGTGCCGACACATCAGCCCCCGAAGCGGCCTTAGCCTCTATGCGCACTTTGAGCTTGGCGCCGATCTCAGACAGGGTCGCGCTCATGCGAACAATCTTGTCAGCAGCTGCGGCAATGGAGGCCTTAGGCATCACCAGCGCAAAGATACGATACGAGCGAGTTATAGACTGTACATCTGTTTTTATCTCCTCGGCATTTGTGCTTGCCTCGATACGAGTGCGGAGTGCCGTAAGGTTGGCCACTTCTGTATCGATAGTGGTAGCAAGGTCCGTTTTAAAATTTTCTGACACGCGCTTCATGGCGTTAATACGCTGCTCAAGCCGGCCCAAGGCCCCAATACGACGCTCTATCTCTTGGGCGGCCTTAAGTTTGGCGCGCTCAAGACGGGCTTCGAGCTTAACAGCGGTAGTAGAAGCATTTTTGCGCGGCGTAGACGTGCCAACCGGCAGCCCTTGCAGGCGCGCATTTTCTTCTTCTGTAAAATTCTCACCCGGCAAGGGCG
>CAZXKI010000116.1:0-1688 GCA_964641145.1 uncultured Candidatus Saccharibacteria bacterium
TAATACGCAGAAGTTTCAATAAAGAATTAAGTCCCGGCCGGCGCGCCTTGCGCATAACAAGCAATCCGTAATGTGCGAGCATGCGGTTTTCTCCTACCAAGGGCACCATGTCTGAGAGTGTTGCGATCCCCACCAAGTCGAGGAGCCACTTCTCCTGACCTTCGCCAAACACCGTAGGGTCTTTTGCCAAAATTCCTTGCACCAACTTCCACGCAACTCCTGCGCCGCACAACCCATCAAACGGATACTTCGAGTCTGTGCGTTTTGGGTTAATGACCGCAAGCGCAGGTGGAAGATTCTGAGCAAAAGTCTGGCCGTCCGGGGGACGGAGACCCGAGGACTTTTGCGAAGAGTCTTTCACCGAAGCCATAGGCGGAAGGTGATGATCAGTTACGATTACATCCATCCCCTTACTTTTTGCATACGCAATATTTTCATGTTCGCTCGTCCCTAAGTCTATGGTGATAATTAAAGAAACATTCTTTTCTTTAAGTTCAACAAGGCCTTCCTGGTTTAAACCAAACCCTTCTTTGTGACGATGCGGAATATAGTGGATGATGTTCATCCCGATCGCGCGCAAAAACTCGGCAAGCATCACGCCGCCGGGGATTCCGTCGCAGTCGTAGTCGCTCCAGACGCACACCACTTCTCCGGCCGCGCGCGCTGCCAAAATTCTTTCTACCGCTACCGCCATGTCTGGCAAAAGAAACGGATCATGACTATGGCGCTCAAACGACGGGTTTAAAAAATCTTCCTGCGCTGCTTCGCTCCTTATGCCCCGCGCCTGCAACAAGTCGATAAGGAGGTCAGGGTGTTCGCGTTTGCGCACGCGGTAGGATTTCTGCATCCAGATAGTATAATCGAATCATGACTGATTGTATTTTCTGCAAGATCGCCAAGGGCGAGATTCCCTCTACCAAAGTATATGAAGACGACACTTCGTTCGCCTTTTTAGATATTCATCCCAAAGTTCCCGGCCACACGCTCCTGATTCCCAAAGCCCACTACACCTGGTTTGAAGAATTGCCCGACGACCTGTCAGACAAACTCTTCCGTGTTGCAAAACAGCTCGCTAAAGATATGAAAAAAGATCCGAAGATTGGCTATGTACAAGTTTCTATCGTGGGCAAAGATGTACCACACACGCACGTACACCTCCTGCCGCGCGAAGGCATGTCTAAAGCAGTCACGCTGTAAATAAAAAAAGACCGCAGCAAGCTGCGGTCGAGTTGTCTGGCAGGCACCAGCGGGAAATCAGAGCATGAAGATAATCAAGAGAACGACCAATACACCGGCCGCCCCCTTAAAGAAATCGAATACTTCCTTGCGCTGCATGGCGCGCTGAGGCTCATACGGCCCCAGATGGTCGATCATTTTCTCGTGATTCATGACGTCCCCGTCTTTTTCCTGATTGAAGAACGAAACTCCCCTAGCCTTTTCACACTATACTCATCAAGTTTAATGACGCAACCCCGCCTGCCGCAGGCAGGCTGTGCACAACTTTTTTTAAATCACTTTTTCAACACTTCGAGTGCAGGCAGAGTGCCGCTAGTCAAAAACTCAAGCATCGCTCCTCCGCCAGTTGAAATAAATACTCGTGAATGGTCAAAAGAAAACTTGTGCAGGGCCGCAATGGTGTCACCGCCGCCTACAACCGCCGGTGTTGCACCCGAGGCAAGCGCCTCAGC
>CAZXKI010000117.1:0-1524 GCA_964641145.1 uncultured Candidatus Saccharibacteria bacterium
AGCCCTGGTACCAAACACGTCATTGCAGGTACCTGGGTTTGCGGTTGCGTAGCGGAACCAACCCGTTGCTGCATATCCATTTGGGTTAGCCCCTCCTTCGAGGGTGGCCGTGGTAACTCCGAGCCCGGTTTGGGCATAGGTAGTGACGGTTGGAGCAGAAATGTTGTATGAGACAAAGTCCATATCTATCCAACCCACCACATCTCCACCCCAGGCCCAGCCGTCTATGTCTGCCCCAGAAACGGTGACGCCCCAGCCAGTACCACTCAACGCAATCCATCCATCCCAGCCGTCTGTACGGCTAGCCATTGTTGAACAATCACCTGTAGAGGTGCCCGCGCAGGCTCGTGCCCAGCCTGTTATCGCGCCCCCTACCAACCGAGCATTTGCGGCTGTGGTGCCAGAGCCAGTTGGAAAACTTGAAAGGCCTCCGAGCTTAATCCATCCTATGGTGTCACTCCAGGCATAGCCGGTTAGCCAGCCGTTCGAATCGACAGCAACTCCATAGGACCCGCCTCCTCCCGTCTGACCAAAATGAATCCATCCCACAGTATCACTCCAGGCATAACCACTCGTCTCAACTGGTGTTTGCGCCTGTGCCGGCTCTATAAAGTAGTCGGAATTCATCATGAGGACGCCCACCAAAAAAGCGCCGAGAAACAGCGAGGTGAGCTTTATTCTGCTTTTTGAAAAACGCATATACATACAACTATTCTGATCCTGCTTCCCCTCTCTCAAGTTTTTTAAGAACTTCAAGCTTTTCTGCTTCGTTCATGCTGCTCTCTCTGTTTGAAGCTTCAAGCTGCTCAAGGATCTGCATCTTTTCTTCTTGTGTATGAGTGGGTTCTCCTCCAACTACGGGCTCAGGACCTACCACCCGACCAGCCAAAGTACTGGCAAGCCACCACGCAATGCCTATCAAAATAAAGAGGGCCAAACCTACGCCAAGCGCCTGCTGCCAGCGGGTCAGTTGCAGGAAATCGTTTGACCGGTCCCGTGCCATGCACTATTTGCTCTCTACCAAGGTCCGTAATTCTTTAAGTTCCGCCCGCAACTCATCATTTTCTGCCTTCAATTCTTGAATAGCTTTTATCATTGGCGCCGTAAGAGCTTCATAGTCCACACCGTACCAGTCGCCATCTACACCAGTACCGGTACCGGTAACGAGCTCGGGAAATACTTCTTTTACTTCTTGTGCAATAAGACCCATTTTTACCCCACCCCCCATGTTCTTTTTGTCTTTCCATTCAAAGCTGACGGGGTTAAGTTTAAGAATCTCCGCCAACCCTGGCTGAAGCGGTGCAATATGCTCCTTCAAACGCGCATCGGATACGGAGCAAGCTGCTGATTGCTGGCGAAGCTTGTCGCTGCTTGGGTTGTAACAGACGTGATTACCGTTACCACCTTCCATATCTTGAATGAAAAGATCGCCACCTGCTATGTACACATTATCGTACGAGAGCATTCCGCCGTACGCAGCAATAGTCGGGTAAGCCCTTATGGTAGAAATATTTCTTAACTCGA
>CAZXKI010000118.1:0-1515 GCA_964641145.1 uncultured Candidatus Saccharibacteria bacterium
GAAGCATGACCTGCGACGAAGCCGCCAAACTCATCCACAAGGCGTTCAAGGCTGGCCGACGGTCGACGGGGAAGGTGATCTGTACTGGCTACATCCATGAGTATCAGGACACGCCCCGATGGTCAACGTTAACGCGGTCCATTGGGTTTAATCGCACCAGTAGAACTGATATCAAAGTAGAGGTGCGCCATGCCAGTAAGTAAACCTCCCGTAAAGGGCGGCAAAACGACAGATGTGGATGGACTCCGCAGGTATCAACGCTACCGAAGAGCGATAACGCGCGGCGATTCCGAAGAAGAAGCAATGCGTATGGCAAACCGCGCTCCAGGCTACTGTGAAAAATGCGGGGAGGATGCGGTTACCGCTGATAGTTACGTCTGCAACGAGCATAGGCTTGAGAAATACAGAGAGATAGCTAAAGGCCACCGTGCCGCGAAAAAACACTACCGTACAAAGGAATGCCAAGTGTGCGGAGAAAAGTACCGTGGGCACAAACTCAGCAAGAATTGTCCAAAGCACCGGAACGCCCGTGTCGAAAAACGCAAGGACGCTGGTAAGCAGCGGGTTCCGCAGAATGCCCAACCGCGCGTGTACGTGAAGCCGCCGCAGTCACAGAAGATCCAGCGCATGACGAAGGCTGAGAAGAAGACGGTCGAGGTGCTGACAGTTCTCGACACGCCTGCCGAGCGTGCCCGGGTGGCTGAGTTACTGGAGCGGGCGCGGGCGAACCGGGTGGAGTTGCCGTTTTCTAGGTGGTCGTAAAGGACAAAGGGAGGAAATAATGCTTGAGTGGATGATATATCGTCGTGGATTGTGGCGCATTTACTGGGGCGTTTGCCCAGTATGCAACTCTGATGCTCCGGCACTCGACACATGCAAGTTCTGCGGCGGCTTCCGTGGATGGCGCGATAAGACAGCGAGGCGCGAACTGCGATGGAAGTGGGTTAAGGCGTGCTGGTATGACTGGATGGCGTACTGGACATGACCGGGACTGAACTTTTAATTGAAGCGATGGAGAGTTTCGGCGAGTCTGAACCATCGGCTGTTATTGTCGTATACGTGTCCGATGATGGATTCATGAAGTACAAGTCAAACATCAACTCTACGTGCATGAAAATCGGCATGCTGGAGTTTGCTAAAGAGTGCGTAACGAGGAAGGCATTTGCAGATGGAGATTAGAGAGAGCACTGACGCTGAATGGAAAGGCTACTACATGCGCCAGATGAAGGCGCGAGAAAAGCAGTTGCGTTACGTCGCCGAAAAGCTGCCGCATATCCTTCGCCTAGCCATCGAGGGGAAACATAACGACGTCCTTCAGATAATGCGCATGATTGAGCGGAGGTTAGAGTATCCGCGCGACAGAGATCCGCTTACAGCCGAGATTGCGAAACATTACAAGGGCAGTATCTTGCGTGAAACCAATCCTGAATAGGTGTGCTGTATAAGCCTATAGCGTCGTAAACGACCCCGACGCCATCTGCGAGCAGTAGACTCTGAAGTGGTACGTGGTCCCCG